>CAYTJL010000051.1:38670-46355 GCA_964437785.1 uncultured Polyangiaceae bacterium | reverse complement strand
GCCTCGCCGATGCCGCGGCCGGCCTCGCGCGCGGCCTCGCGACGTCGCGCGTGCTCGGCGCCCTTCGCGTCGTTGAGCTCCGCGAGGATGCGCGCGGCAGCGACGAACGCGTCGCCCTCGTCGCTCTTTTTGCCCTCGTCGACGAGCGAGGAGAGCGAACGCTCGACACCGCCGAGCCCGACGAGGAGGCGCACCTGTCCGCTCTCCGCGAGCGCAACGATCGGCGCCGCGCGCCGCGTCTTTGGGTCGTTCGGCTTCGACGTGATCTTGTGCACGCGGCGGATGCTGACGGGCTTCTCGCCGCGCGCTGATCTGCGCGCGCGCTCCTCGGCGCGGAGCAGCTCGACGCCGGCCTCGCCGAGCGTGTTCGTTTCGATCCCGAGCTCGACGTCGAGCCCATAGCGATCCTCGAGCTCCTCGGCGAGCGCATGCGTCGTCGCGGGCCATCCGCTCGGCCCGTCCGGCGTGCGTTGTTCGCTGCGATCGGCGAGGCCGTACACGGTCGCGCGCTCGTCGATCCCGACGCCGACGATCCCCACCTTGCACGCGTGCGAGCGCTGCGATTTCGCCGGGTCGACAAACACGATCGCGCGTCGAAGCCGCGGCACCTCACGCACGCGGAGCGTGCTCCACTCGATGTGCGCGAACGCTCCGCGCTGTTCTTGTTGCCAGCGATTCAGGCGGCGAAGATTGGGCACGACGTCGCGCACGTAGGCCGGCGACAAGTTGTTCTTGTTGTCCTCCGTGCGGCCGAGGTCGAGCACCTCGACGCCACGCATACCCTCCGCGCGGGCGAGGTCGAGCACGAGCTCGGCGCCGTCCGGCGTCGTCGGAAGGATCATCTTGCCGGGCGCCTCGCGCAACGATTTGAACGACGCGATCAACGCGCGCTCGGCTTGCTTCTCGCCCAACGTCTCGACGCACTTCGCGTAGTCGTCGAACAAGACAAACCCCGCGCCGCTGCCGATCGCCTGCGATCCCGCGTCGGCGGAGAGGCACGAGACCTCGATCCCGTCGATCCGCAAGAGCCCCGCGTGTCCGATCGACCATTGCCACTCGCGCGAGATCCACGGCGGAAGCCACGGCAAGAGGCCCGAGGGCCCGAGCACGAGCGTGTCGCGCACCGTCTCGCGCGTCGCACCGACGAGGCGCGGGCGCTCGACGCGCCAGTCGAGCAGCGCGCGGAGCATCACCCACGTCGCGAGCTGCGTTTTACCGCTGCCGTATTCGCCGGTCAGGATCCAAATCGCGGGCATGTCGTCGAGCGACGGGATCACCTGTGCGGGCCGGCGATGCGCTTCGATCTGCCACCGAAGCGCGGCGACGTGCTCGGGCCCGTGCTCGGCTGCGATGCGCGCGAGCACCGCGCGCTGTAGCGGCGGGGGCAGCGCGCGCAGCTCGTCGAGCGGGGCAGCGCTCATGCGCTGCCCATCATCGCGTCGACGCGCTGTTCGATCGCGGCGCGCTCGCTCGCGCGCAGATCAAGCCCCTCGAAGAGCGCGGCGCGCTGTCGGCGCAACGTCGTCGCGGCCTCGCGCGTGTGCCGCAAGAGATGCTCCGTGCACTCTCCCATCGCGACGCGGAGCCGCTCGTGCACTTCGTCGGGCGTCGGTGCGCGCGGCCTCTTCTGCGCGACGCTCTCGAGCTGCGCGGAGAGCTTCGCCACGGTCTGAAGGAGCGGCGAGACGCGCGGATGGAGCGGCGGGAGCCCCGCCGCGTGCGACGTCGCGGCGTCGAGCGCGCGACCGAGCGCGTCGATCGGATCGACCTTCTCGCCCACGACTTGCGGCCTCGCGCACCATGCGTCTAGCGCGGCCTCGCCCTTCGCCGCTTCGACGAGCCCCGCGTCGAGCTCTGCGAGCGCCGCGGGGTTGCGGGCGAGGAGGATCCGCCGACAGAGCGCGATCGCTCGCAGCCGTTCCGGGTGATGGCTATCGGTGCCCGTTACCGGGGCGCCGGCGGCCCCAGAATCGACGACGGGGGAGGGGGACGGGCTCTGAGCCGTCCCCGCCGCCAAAGCCCCGCCTTGGGCCCCCTGCGCTCGACGCTCTGCGATCCGTTTTCGCAGCGTGCCCGACTTGACACCGTGCCGCGGGGCGACCGCCTCGGGGCTCTCCCCCGTCGCGAGGCACTCTTCGATCGCCGCGTCGAGTTCGGGCGACGAGATACGGGATCGGTTCCATCCGCCGCCTCCCGGTTTGTTCTTCCTCCCCGTCGTTCCGATTCTCTTCTTGGGGCGGCCCATAGTGTTTATTCTACACCTAGAGCGGAATTGCCGTAAAAACAAGGAATTTTGGCGTTCTTGAGAAGAGGCGCACCTCTTGCTCCATGTCCCCTCCGTATAAAAAAAGCGCCTTCGGGGGCTGGTCTTCGCTGCTCTTCGATCCGCGTTCGGGCTGAGCGCCTCGCCTTCGCTGGATCGTAGGCCAGTTCAGCATGCCTTGGGGGCAGTTGGCAAGAGCCGACCACAGCCCCCCGTCACCCCGTACCACCCCGTAGGGGTACGGGGGATGGTCGGCGGCGCTGATCCAGATCGGAGGGTGATCCGATCGTGGGGTCCTCCTACAAAACAAGGGGGTCCGGGGGAGTCCTTGGGGGGGAGTCCTTGGGGGAGTCCTTGGGGGAGTCCTTGGGGGGTCCGAGCCGAATTCAAGGGGTCTTTTGATTTCATGCCCCAAGGAGTCCCGAGGGGTCCTATGGATTTTGAAGGGTTTCCATGCGATCGCTCGGCGTCAATTTTGAGCCCTCGATCGAGCCTCAAAAATCGACCACGCGAGAAACCAAGGGGGTCCGGGGGGGAGTCCTTCGAGGGTCCTATGGATTTTGAAGGAGATCGTGAAGGCCCAAAAATCGACCGGCGAGCGGTCACGATTCTTGGGGCTTGACGGCGGGCTCGACATCTGCCGAGGGGGCAGGCTTCGACGGGTCGCGCCAGGCCACCCAACGGCATCCCTCGGCGTTGTAGCGGCGCACTTCGCCGATCTGGATCAGGTATTCAGCCGCGGGCTTGCGCAACGCTTTCTTGCCGCCGATGGCGTCGAGCCAGGCTGTGAAACTCGGGTAGCCACGCTCGCCTGCGTCGCGCAGCACGAGCCTCGCGCGCTCGACGCGGGCGGGCGGAGGCAGGATAGGAGGCGCATGCACCGCGGGCTCGGCGGAGCTCGGCGTCTTGGGCTCGGGCGCGTCGTCGTCGATGCGGCCGCGGTCGGTGTACGTGCACCGATCGGGATCGCGCTCAAGACGGATCGCACACCCACGATAACCCGGCTCGCCGCGCTTGTTCTTGGGCAACAAAAGCTTCACGTCGCCCGCGTGCTCGCCCTTGGCGATGCGGGTGAGGACCATCCCGACCGTCATGGTGAATTCGATCGAGCCGCTCCCCTTGAACGCGGCCATGGGCGACGGAGCTTCGCGGCGCCCCTTCTGGCCGTACGACGAGCGCCCGATCTCGCTCGTCGCGTAGACGCCTAGACCTCGCTTCGCGCAGCTCTTCAGCGCCGAGGTCATGGCGTCAATTCGCTCGATCATCAAACGCGGGGGCGTGGGGCCCATAAAGGCGCGGCAGCGCGCCGTTTGCAGCGAGTCAATCCCGAGGATCGCGCCACGACACCCGTATCGCTTCGCGTGGGCGAAAAGCGCGTCGGCCGCGTCCTCGATGGTCGCGATCCCGTCCTCGTCCTGCTCGAGCAAGAGCACATGGGGGAGAGATCGCACCGCGTCGGCGAGCCACAAAATCGCGCGCTCGACGTTGGCCTCGAGCTGCTCGAGGTGGAGGCCGAAGCTCTGCCCGATCCTGTCCTCGATGCCCTCACCAGGCTCGTCGACGGCGTAGATCGCGACGGCGTATCCCGCGCGGGCGGCTTCGATCAGGAGCTGCACGAGCAGCGCCGTCTTGCCCGCGTCCGGCTCGCCGCCGATCACGTGGACGCGGCGAAGCAAGAGCCCGCCGCGCGTGGCCGCGTCGAGAGTAGGGAAGCCCGTGGCCACGTGCTCGAGCGGTGGACGACGGAGCCGCTCGAGCAGCCGCTCGGAGAGCGATGCGACGCGCCGATCGTTGAGACCGAGCGCGGCTTTGCGACGTTCGATCGCATCGAGCAGCGCGCCGAGCGACTCGTGCCCGTGTTCCAGATCAAGCGCGGCGCGGGAGAGCCGATCGACATCCTCGGCGGCGTGATCGGCACGGTCGGCCGCCGCGTTGCCGTTCGAGATCGCGAGAAGCTCGCGGGCAATGCTCTCGCGTTCCGCGAGCGCGTCGGCCTCGGGACGTGTGTCCTCGGAGCCGCCCACGAGCGCGAGTCGGGCTAGGAGGGTGGCCGCGCGTGTATTGATCGAGCTCACCCGGCTCTCCCGAGCAGCTCGGCCCAATCCTTCGCGCTCGGCCGCCATCGCTTCGGCCGGGCGCCCGCGGCCTCGAGATCGGCCTCGATCGTGACGGCCTTCCGATCGCCGGCGTCGTCGGCGTCGAGGGCGACGTAGACGCGCCGGCCGCGCCCGAGCTCGGCCCACGACGCGCGCCACGCCTCGACGCCGGGGATCGCGAGCACCGCGCAGAGGACGCGCCTCCGCGCGCAGAGGACGCGCAGCGCGAGCGCGTCCATCGCCCCTTCGACGAGCGCGATCGGCGCATCGGGCATCGTGCGAAGCTGATCGAGCCCGTACGGCGCGCGCAGCGGGCGCCCCGCCGTGGCGAGGTAGCGCGGCTCGCGATCGTCGATGCGCCTGCGTTGCAGCGCGACGATCGAGCCGTCGGCGCCGCGCCACGGGATGAGCACGCGCGCGCCCGGAGAGCGCAGCCGAAGCCGCTCCTCGTCCACGATCGCGAGGCCGGAGCCGAGGAGCGCCTCGCGACCAAACTCGCGATCAAGCCGCGCAACGATCGCGTCTTGCGCGCCGCCGCGCGGGAGCGCTCCCCAACCGTCGCGAGCGGCATCATCGGCGACGAGGCGTTGGGCGAGATAGCCTCGCACCTCGCGATCGGCGCGCAGCGGTGCGAGGCCGAGGAGGCGCGAGACGATCGCGGCGAAGAGCTCGTCGACGATCGGCGCGGGCTCCGGTGGAGCGGGCGGCAGCTCGGGCAGCGCGATCGACGCGAGATCCGCAGCCTCGCGCAGCACCTCGCCGAAGTCGCGCGGGAGCGTGAAGCCGCGCACGGCGGCGACGAGCGAGAACACGTCGCCGGCGAGCTCGCACCCGAAGCACTTCACGCGCAGCGTGCGATCGGGGCCGAGCGTGAGCGAGAGCGACGCGCCGCCGTGCGCTGGACAACGCCACCGACCGCCGCTCATCGCGGGCCGATCGAGCTGAAGACGCCGCGCCACGTCGCGCGGGTCGGCGAGCGCAGCGCGGATCGCGTCGACGTCGGACCGATCCCTCATCGCTCGGCTCCTTGGCCCACGATGAGGTTGCGGGCGTCGGCCGCGGCGTCGGCGAAGCGGTTGGCCTCGCTCGCGCCGATCGCGATCGAGACGCGCACGATCCCCTCGGCGTCGGTGCGCTCGATCGCGATGTAAGCGCGACCATCGGCCGCGGTGCGGATCGCGAGGAGCACCTCGCCGGCGGAGCGCTGGAGACGCATGCGCACGCTCACGTCGCCTCCGATGATCGCGGCGCGATCTCGATCCGCACGAGGTGCGTGCGCTTGGGGCCGCGCTCCTGCGCGTAGTCCCACGTCACGAGCGGCGAGCGGTCGTCGACGTCGAGGTAGTCGGCGATCCCGTCGCGCGTCGCCTTGAGCGCGCCTCGCAAGTTGTCGTCGTCGAGGGCGCGCGGGGCGATCCTCGTGAGCGAGACGACGAGGGGGAGGTCGAGCGGAGCGGCGCCGAGATGGGAGCGCAGGATCATCTGAGCGAGGCCGCGCGCGTCCTTCGTGCGGCCGGCGCGCCCTCCCCAGTGCCCGCGCGCGTTGCTCTCGCTCACGACGCGGAGCGGATACTCGACGCGTGCGGGAGCGGTGAGAGGGCGACGAGGGCCGCGATCCTCTGCGATAGCGATCGCGATCTGCTCGGGCTTGCGGCGCGGCTTCGTCGCTTGCGCGCGCGCGATCGCCGCGGCGAGGTGCGGGGGCATGCGCATCACGGCACATCGATCTCGTGCGCGGCGAGGCGCACGTCGTCGATGCGGGGCGCTTCGTAGCCCTCGCGATCGAGGTCCTCTGCGTCGAGCGCGGAGGGCAGCGCGGGCGCGATTTTCGCGAGGGCCTTGACCTCGATCTGTCGCACCCGCTCGCGCGTGAGGTTCATGATCGCGCCGACGTCCTCCAGCGTGGTCTCGCCGCGATCGGCGACGTCGAGCGCGCAGCTCTCGTTCATGTCCCAGACCTCGATGTCGGGAAAATTGAGCTTGATCGAGCCGTTCTTCGAGACGTCGAGGTAGAGATGGTGCGCGCACGATACGAAGGGGCAGGGCCGCTCGCCGGCGGCGCACTCGGCGCGCGTGCGCGGCTTGTCGTAGTCCGTCTCGGGGTAGGCCATCCGCCCGATCGCGAGCACGCGGAGGCTCACGCGCTTGACGCTGATCGTGCGGGCGCGCACCTCGCGCTTCCGACGCGACCGACGCGCATCGCGGGAGAGGGCCTCGCCGCTCACGACGCACCTTCGATGCGCGAGGCGACGACGCGGCCGAGCGCGCAGTCGCGGCACGTGCCGAAATTTTCGCGCCGGCCGAGCGCGAGGCGCTCTCCGTTGCGGAGCGTGTCGCGGTGCTCCTTCGATGCCGCCTTCTGCCGGCCGACGCACGCGCTCGCAAGGAGCGTGGCGTGCAGCGGCTTGCAGTCGAAGAGCTGCTCGGGGCGGGTGATCTCCTCGGCTCGCACGACGGGGAGCACGCGAGGCGAGCGATCCGCGAGCACCTCGGCCCCGCGCGCCAACACCTGCTTCGCGAGCGCGGCGATCGGCCCGTCGTCGAGCGGGCCGAGATCCCCGAGCGTTGGCTCGGGCGCGCGCACCATCGCCGGGCGCGCGCGTCGATGTGCTCGACGTCGGAGCCGAGCGCGCAGAGCGGGGGCGACGAGGGCGACGAGGGCCTCGTCGTCGAGGGCGCGCACGAGCGCGGCGATGTCGGCGACGTTGATCACGACAGGCACGACCTCGCCGGCCAAGTCGTCGAGGTCAAAGGGCGTACTCATCGCGCGCCGCCCTTCAAACCGTCGACAAGAGACACTTCACCCTTTGGATCCATCGGTTCCTCCGCTCTCCGCCCCTAGCTTTATGCTGCTTTGCGCCGCTTGCTTCGTCGCGTCGCCGCCTCGACGGCCGCGGCGATCACCTCGGCCGTTGGTGCGGCGCCCTCGCCAAAGCCGAGCCACCCGGCGCTCGCGCCCAAGACCTGCGCGAAGCGCTCGATCGTGTCGGCCGTTGGCGCTCGGCGAGCACCGGCGAGCACCATGCTCGCGTGCCCGGGGCGCCGCCCGCAGAGGGCATCGAGCCTCGCCGCGCTGATATCAGCCTGCCCGAGCAGCCAGCGCAGCCGCTCCGCGATGGTCTTGAGCTTCATGGCAACGAGCGTTGTCCAACGTTGCTCCATCTGTCAAGAACAAACGTTACACCCGGGCCCAGTTGGAGAAAGTTGCGCACGCCAAAAAAAAAGATTGACAACGCGCGTTGTCGTCTGCAACGTGTGTTGCATGCCGAACGTGCCCAACTTTGACTCGCGCGACTCGCACCTCGTTTGCTTGGCAAGGCGGTGCG
>CAYTJL010000051.1:0-38570 GCA_964437785.1 uncultured Polyangiaceae bacterium | reverse complement strand
GTGCCCAACTTTGACTCGCGCGACTCGCACCTCGTTTGCTTGGCAAGGCGGTGCGTTTGCTCGACGCCGTTCGACGAGGGCCTGTGCGGATGCACGCCCCTCGACAGCGACGCGCTCGCCGGCGCGTGCGCTGAATGCGGCGCGGAGATGCACCGTATCGACGTCTCGACGGGGGAGAAGCTCGCGTGGACGGTGGCGACATGATCGCCGCGATCGTGGACCTGCCCCGCGCCACGATCGCAGCGGGCCTCGACGGTGATCGTCTGCTCGCGCTGCGCGCCGATGGCGTGCGCGTCGAGCTCGACGCCGAGGAGCGCGCCACGGTGCGCGCGGAGCTGGAGAAGGCGGCGAGGTACGAGGCGGCACGGCGCCGAGAGCTAGGAGGTGTGTCTTGAGGAGCGAAGCACAGGTATCGCGACAGGGGCACCGCGCGCGCGACGGCCGCTACGATCGGCACTACCCCTGCGAGCTTTGCGGACGCAGCGCGGGGCGCTCGTATTGCAGCGATCCCCGAACGAACGAGACAGGGATCGGGCTGATCCTCTGCGCGTCGTGCGGGCGAGCGATCGCGTCGATGACCGTCGAGCGCATGCGCGAGGTGCTCACGCGCGCCGGGGGGCTGACGCCGCGGGTGCGCGTGAGGTACGCGCGATCGCTCGGGGGAGGTGCGGCGTGAGCGTCTTGGTCCGCGCGCCCGCGCTGGGCGTCTACCACGTGACCGATCCGCGACACGGCGCGTGCCACGTGCATCTGCATCACGTCGCGCTGCGCGTGAGGTGCGACGTGCGGCGCGGCGAGGGCGGCGCGGTGGTGAGCGTGAGGCCGCACGTCGTGGTGTGGCTGCGGTATCACCGCGTCGACGGGACGAGCTTCGCGGGCGTGGTGCTCGACGAGTGGCTCGCGATGCGGCCCGCGTTCGTGGCGCCGGCAGAGGCGGTGCGGCCGTGATCTGCGAGGCGTGCGGCGACGAGGGGACGTGGAGCGGGTGCGCCGTGCTGTGCCCGCCGTGTGAGGAGGCGATTCACGCGCGGGATACCGCGCCGGAGGTGCGTATGGAGGAGCGTGACGTGCTGCGAGAGTTTTTTTTGGCCCTGGCGTGGGAGCTTTACGACGCGATCAAACAGAACAAAGAGGAACACGAGAGCGGCGTGCTCTGCGCTGTGCGCGACTCGCTGCGCTACCGCGACCCGCTCGCGCACCTTGGCACTGATGCCGCGGATTGGGAGCGGCACGCGAGCGACCCTGGCGAGAAGGACCCCGAGACGTGCCGGCGCCTTGCGACGTACTCGCGGATCGCCGCGGAGCGCATGCGCGAGGCCCTCGCCGCGGCGAAGGTGGCAGCGGGCGAGCCGAGCCCGCACGTCGGAGCAGACGGCGTCTGCGAGGCGTGCGAGGCGATGCCCGAGGGGGCAGACGGTCGGGCGCCATGGTGCGCGTATCACCGCACGCACCCGACCGTGCCCACGGAGGCAGCGTGAGCGCGCGCTTTACCGTTCGGCTCGCGGAGCACGTCGAGCCGCGAGGGTCGTCGTCGGTGTGCATCAGCGAAGCGCCCGCCGACGAGGTGGTGCGCACGTTGCGCGGCGAGAGCATTTTGAGCGCCGACGATCTCGAAGCGATCGAGGTGCTCGGCCCCGGAAGGCTCGCGCTCTGCGCGCGGCACATCGACGCGATCGAAGCCATCGGACCCGAGCGGCTCGCGCTCTGCGCGGAGTTGTGCGGCGTGGTCGGTGCGATGAACGCACGACACGAGAGCAGCGTCGACGCTGGGTTCGACGCGCTCCGGGCCGTGTTGAAGAAGCTCCTCACGCGAGGCGCGAAGTGACCCCGCTCGACCCGAAGACCGTGCTCTCGGCGCTCGCGCGGCCGTTTCCGGCGGCGCTCGTGTCGTGGCGCGTGGGCACCGTCTCGCGCGACGCGAAGAAGGCGCTCGCGCTCTGCTACATCGACGCGCGCGACGTGCAGGCGCGGCTCGACGAAGTGTGCGGCGTCTACTGGCAGAGCAAGCATGGGGAGCTTCGCGCCGCCGCGCGCGGGGGAGACGAGGGCGAGAAGCGCGCGAGGAGGTCGGGGTCGATCGTCACGTGCTCGATCGGAATCAAGTTCGGCGACGAGTGGATCTGGCGTTCAGATGGAGCGGGTGACACCGCGGTCGAGGCCGAAAAAGGCTCGATGTCCGACGCCCTCAAGAGGGCCGCGGTGCAATGGGGTGTGGGCCGATATCTGTACGCGGTCGAGAGCCCTTGGGTCGAGATCAACGACAAAAAGCAGATCGTCGAGAAAGAGCACGCGCGGCTCCGCTCGATCCTCGAACGCGGGATCGCCGCGTGGGAGCGCAACGAACGGACGGCCTACACGCCGCCGCCCGACACGTCGGAGGCGCCCCCCGCGGCGCCGCCGGTGCCACGTCCCGAGCCTCGCCCCGCGCCGGCCGCTCCTCGTCAGCCCGAGGCGCCTCGACGCGAGGAAGCCCCCGCGCCGGCGCCGCAATCGGCGCCCGCGATGCACGTCCGCGTCGCGGAAGCTTCCGCGCCGACCAACACCGGCCCGGATGAGCCGGACGCGATTTGCCGCGCGATCACCTCGGCGCGCTCGCTCGACGACGCGCTGTCGCGGCTCATCGAAGCAAAGCGATCTTGGCCCGGGCTCGACGGTCCCTTCGAGCAAGCCTTCGTCGAGGCCGTGTCGCTCGCGATCGCGAACCACCCCGACAAGCGCGAGCAGATCGCCGCGCGCATCGCGAAGCTCCGGCCGCCCGTGTCGGGGCAGCCGGAGCGACGGCTCACGAAGCTCCTCGCCCCCGTGCGGAGCGGCGAGCGCGGGAGGGCGTCGTGAGCCTCCCCGCGCGCTTCGTCGTCGACGGCGTGCCCGACCCGCGCGCGGGCGTGATCGTCGATTTCAGCGAGTGGATGCACAAGGCTTTCCACGCGGGGATCGATCGCGTGGCGTCGATCGTCGTGGGCAAGCTCGCGGCGCTCCTCTCGCCGCCGCTGCCCGCGTGGGTCGTCGTCGCAGTCGATGCGCCAACGCGCGCGGGGCGACGGTACGAGCTCACGTCGCACCTCGATCCCGATGCGCGCTACAAGGCCGGCCGCACCGTGAAGCCGGCCGAGTTTTGGACGATCTACGACGCGCTGCTCGACTTTGTTGCGGCCCATCGGATCCCGATCCTCGGGCCGGACTACGGCGTCGAGCAGACGTGGGAGGCCGACGATTCGGCGGCGACCGCGACGCGAATCGCGCGCGAGCACGGGCTCCTCGTCGCGCTCTACTCCAACGACAAGGACTGGGCTCAGCTCGTGCGCGACGATCACCCCGCCGTCGTGCTTTGGGACGGTGCCGGGCGCGTGCGTGACCGTGCGGCGATCGATCGAGCCCCCACGGGCAAGGCCGCGCCGGGCGAGGGCGGCGAGGCGTTCGGCGTGAGGGCGGAGCAGCTCGCCGATTGGCTCGCCATCGTCGGCGACACGTCGGACAACGTCGCGGGCGTGCGCGGGCTCGGGCCGGTCGCCGCGACATCGCTCCTCGCGACCTACGGCACGCTCGACGAGATCCTCGGGGCGACGGTCTACACCGCGGAGCAGCGCGGGGGGCTGAAGCGCGCAGCCGTCGGCTGCGCGCGGCAGGCGTCGAAGCTGCTCAAGGACCGCCGCGCCGATGACGCCGCGGTGCTCAGGCGCGACGCCGACGACGCGCGCGCGAAGCTCTCTCTCGACGGCTACGTCGCGAAAGTGCACGAGCACCGCGACGCGGCTCTCCTCGCGCGGGAGCTTGTGCGCCTCGACGACAGCGTGCCGATCCGCCTCGACCTCGACGCGATCCCGCTCGGGGGCTTCGACGTCGCGGAGATCGCGCGGATGTTGCGCGACGCATGGGGCTTTACGGCGCTCGCAAACGAAGTGCGCGGCGTCGGCCCGAAGAGGGCTTTACCGATCACCGCAAAGGAGGCCGCGTGAACAAGGTCGTATTGAACGGGGACACGTTCGAGCTTGGCGCCGACGTATGCCCCAATTGCAGGCAGCTTGTGGATCTTCCGTCGCCTTGTCACGAAGTAGATATCGTTCGATGTCGTGGATGCAGAGCAGAGATTGCGGTCTTCATCTCCGAAGAAGGCCAAACACGGCTCTCGCTCTGCGACCCCGACGGCGAAGACGACGAGGAGATGCCATGAGCGGCGAGGAGCGGTATCGTGTCGTGCCGGCGACAGATCAGGCCCTCTCCTATGTCGAGCACCTCGACGCCTTCACCGCGGCGAGGTCGGTCTTCACCGTGTCGAGGTCGCCGTCGATGTTGCCGAGCGATGCTAAGGGGGCTTGGTGCGGGCCACTCATCCCCGCCAGCGATCACCCGAGAGCGGATGAGCTTCGCGACGTCGACGTGATCTGCGAGGCGTGCGGCGACTTCTGCCGCGACGCGCCCGCCGCCATCGTGCGCAAGGTGAAGCGGCTCCATGCCGCCTGGCTGCGCTTTGAGCGCGAGAGCGAGGCGTTCGCGGTGAACTGCGCGAAGCTCCGCGCCGCGGGCATCGACACGTCGAAGATGGTTTATCGGCCGCGGGCGCCTCGTCGGCGCGCGCGGGTGCGTCAACTGCAACTGTTCAAGTGAGGTGTTTTATGAGGTCCATCGTTCTTTCGTCCGCTCTTGCGCTCGCGTCGTGCTCGTCCTCGCCTGTCGCTCCGCACGACGCTGGGCCCGAGCCCGACATGATCGTCGAGTCGACCAAATACACGCTCGATCCGGGGCAGGAGGTGCAGTATCTTTATACCCCCTCGAAGCCCGGCACCGCGCTCGCGGTGACGAGGATCGTGCCGCACTACGGCCCCGGAACGCATCACGTGGTCCTGTGGCACGTGCCCGGGCTCTTCGCGGGCGGCCTGCCCGCTGAGCCCTACGAGAGCCCGGAGATCAGCCCCATCGGGCACATCCCCCTTTACGTCGGAGGGACGAGCGAAACCCCTTTGGAGGCCCCTCCGGGGAGCGCCTTTAACGTTGCAGCCGATGAGGCGTTGGAGGTGCAACTCCATCTGCTCAACGCCTCCTCGGCGCCCGCAACGGGCAAGGCTACGCTCGATCTTTACCTGACCGAGGCCGAGCACGAGCCGGCCAACGTGTACGCCTTCGATAACGCAACCTTCGAGATCCCGCCTCACGCGAGCGCGTTTGAGACGTCGGTGACATGTACTCTCGCGGCCGACCTCGACGTCTTTGCGGTGTGGCCGCACATGCACTCTCGGGGTCGCGCCATGAGTGTGCGACGCAACGGCGTCGATTGGTGGTCGGTCGGCACGTGGGCCTTCAACGACCAGCCGATCGCCTACTTCGACGGGCACCTCGCGGCGGGCGACGAGCTGGAGATCACTTGTGTCTTCGACAACGACTCTGACTCTCCGGTCGCGCGTGGCACGTCGGGAGGGCTGGAGATGTGCTCTTGGCTCGCCTATCACTCGGGGCCGAGCGCGTCGAAGTTCTACGCCTGCGTAGACGGGCAGACGATCGCTTTCTGAGGTGCGTTATGGCGTGGGCGCTGAAGTGGGTTGAGCAGGCCGTTGTTACCGATCCTCGGGTATGGCTTGTTTCGCGGTGGAGCACGATCCACGGTGCGGATCGGGCCTCATGGTCGGCGGACCCCACAGAGGCGCTCACGCTCGACACTGAGTCTGACGCGCTCGCGCTGCGAGACTGCGGAGCAAAGCTCGATTGGCACCGTTGCGTCGTCGCAGTCGAGGTGCCCGTGGTGGACCTTGCCGAACGCGGGCAGCAACGGTGATTGCCGCCGATCCGCTGTGCAGCCTGTGCGCCGGCCGCGGCGTCGTCGAGGTCTTTCCCCCGGGCGAGCACCGCGGGGCGTGCGTCCTCGTGGTCTGGGCTCGCCGCGTTCCTGCGTCGGTCGGCGTCAAGGTGCTGGAGACGGAGGTCGCCGTGCGGGGGCTGGAACGGGTCGAGTGCCCGGGCTGCGTGAGCCGCACGGCGGCCGCGGCGCGGCGTCTTGAGGGACGCACGCTCCACCGTCGAGCGCCGCGGAGGGCAGCGTGATCGAGAGCACGCGCCGGGTGATCCAGTGCGCCTGCGAGCGCACGCTCGCCTACGCGGGGGACGAGCGCGCCCGCGAGGCGGGGTGGTGCCGCGTGGTGGTCGAGGGTGCTCTGCTGTGGCGCTGCCCGTCGTGCTGGACGCCGCAGCCGTTGCCGCCGCGGCCGCTCACCGTGCCGCCGTACCTCACGGTGCTGTTCACGTCGGAGCAGCTTCAGCTCGTCAATGAGCAGTTCGCTCTGCTCGCCGGCGACGACGACGCGCGCTCGCGAGCCCTCGTCGCGCAGCTCGTCGCGGTGATCCCTCAAGCTCCGCGCAAACGGCAGCCGGCGCTCAGGATGTGGGCGGCCAAGCGCGGACATGCCGTCGAAGAGCCGCCGCGTCGGAGGCGCAAAGCCTGATGGGCTGCGAGGTGATCCGCATCGGCGGCGCGACCGCGATCGTCTGCTCTCTCGGCCGCGGAGCGCGGGCGCCGTGCGCGTATTGCTCCACCACGCACAGCCGCCTGTGCGACGGCGTCGCCGACACGTACGCGGGCACGTGCGATCGCCGGCTCTGCCTCGCGCACGCTCATCGCGTCGGTGAGAGCGATCTGTGCCCCGCGTGCACGGTCGGATCGGTGCCCGGGCTCCGCGTGCACACGATCGGCCTCCGGCGCGCGGGCGCGCTCGAGCAGCCCGATCTGCTCGACGTGACGAGGGGCACCGGGCGAGAGGGCCTCGCGTTCGCACCGTCGTGGGAGATCCTGCGGCCCGCCGTTGCTGCGCGGACCGCTGGGCGGGATTGGTGGACGTCGTACGTGCCGGCGTACGTCGAGGAGCTGCGCGCCTCGTACCGGCGTGACGCGGGGCCATGGCGCGAGCTGCTCGGCCGCGAGCGCGTGGTGCTCGGCTGCTACTGCCAGCACCGCGATCTGTGCCACCGCGGCGTGCTCGCGCGCGTGCTGCTCCGGCTCGGCGCGAGCCTGGGCCGGACGGTGATTGACTGCGGCGAGATCGTCTCAGCTCGGAGGGGTGCGTGAGCCGCGCGACGAGGCCCCTCCGCCGCGTGCGTGGTCGCGTACGCGCGCAGATCGTCGAGGCGCTCGACGTCGAGACCGAGCACGGGATCGTGCTCACCGCGTGGCGCTTGGGGTGCCGCCCCGCGCAGCTTCGCCGGTGCCTGTTTGGGCACGTGGTGAGCGCGCGCGCGGCCGCGAGGATTTTGCGGCTCGTGGTGAGCCGCGAGGAGAAGAGACCGTGAAAACGAAGCGATGGATCAAGGTGAGCACCAACGTAGCGATCGCGAAGGGCGTCGGTGGGCGGCGCGGCCGGCGTCACCGGCGAGCGGAGAAACGGCGCGAGGCGCACGTGAACCGCGCGAGCGCGTGGAGGGTCAACGCGGTCGGCTCGGGGCAGGTGATCGCGCGGCTGAAGCTGCGCACCGTGCTCGTGCGCGCGGTCGCGGTTCGGGGGGAGGTGAGCCATGGGTGACACCCTTCGCTCCGCTGTGCTCGCTGTGCTCGCCGAGTCGCCCGGCTCAGCGCGCGACATCGCGAAGAAGATCCCGGCCGCCGAGGGCCGCGCGAAGCGCGAGCACCAAGCCGCCGTCACAGCGCAGCTCGAAGCGCTCGGCGCCGAGGGCCTCGCCGTCTTCGTCGAGAGCGAGGAGGGCGCGAAGGTGCCTTCGGTGTGGCGGCTCGTCGAGACCGGCGCGTCGGCGTCCACGCCCGAGCAGCCCGCGCCCGTCGCGATCGCTGAGCCGGTGCGTCGCACGGAGCGGCAGTTCGAAGACATCGACGTGCGCGCGATTCGGCTCGGCGCGAACGCTCGCAAGCTGCCACGCGGCGACGACGCGGCGCTCGCGAACGCCGTCAAAGACATCACGAGCACGCTCCTCGTCGAGGGGGGAGAGGCCGTCGATGGGCACGGGATCCGCCGCCCTCTCCGCGTCCGCCGGCGCGAGGGGATGTTCGAGATCGTGAGCGGCGAGCGGCGCTATCACGCGGCGCGGCTCGCAGGTCTCGCGCGCGTGACGTGCGAGGTGATCGAGCTGAGCGACGAGGAGGTGCTCGCGGAGCAGCTCGGCGACGCCGACGCGCACCTCACCCCGCTCGAAGAGGCGGAGGGCCTCGAACGGCTGCGCGATCGCGGGATGGCGATCGAAGAGATCGCTGCGCGCGTCGGCAAGAGCGAGCGGACCGTGCGCGCGCGCCTTGCGCTCCTCGGCCTCTGCGACGAGGCCCGCGGCGAGCTCTCCTCGGGCCGGCTGTCGCTCGCGGGCGCTCTGCTCGTCGCCTCGCTCACGGGCGCGGAGGCGCAGCGCGAGGCGTTGGCCGACGCGCGCCGCGGCATCTCCCCGGAAGCGCCGTTCGAGGCGCGCGACGTGCGCAACGCGGTTGCGCGGCGCCATCTCCAGCTCGTCGAAGCGGGCTTCGATTTGGCGGATGCGACGCTCACCGCGGCGGGCGCGTGCACCTCGTGCCCGAAGCGCACCGCGGCACAGCGTACGCTCTGGGCCGACGACACCGACCGCAACGACTCGTGCACGGATCAGGCGTGCTTCGCGGCGAAACGCGAGGCACACGCGGCTCGTGCGCTGGCCGCGGCCTCGGTCGCAAAGATCAAGGTGGCGTCGCCCGCGGAGGCCAAGAAGCTCTTCTTCTCAGATCGTCTGAGCTACGGCTGCGGCTACGTCGATCTCAATGAGCCGTGCGAAGAGATCCAGGCGCCGGAGCCCAAGCGCGCGCCGGGCCCGATGCGCCACGGCGGCCCGGAGTTTTGCGACGACGGCAAGCCCCACGACTTCGAGTCGGGCAACGCGTGGACCGAAGACGAGGAGGACGCCCAGGCGCATGCCGCTTTCGCGGCCGGCTGTCTCCGGTGGGAGACGTGCGCGAACTGCGAAGCGTGGCGCGAGACCGAGCCGGATCGGTGGCAGGCGCCGCGCGGGTGGACGCGCCCGACGTGGCGCGAGGCCCTCGGCGAGCCCTCGCCGTCGATGGTCGCCATCGATCCGACCGGCAAGACGCACGAGCTTTTCGATGCGGCGGAGGCAAAAAAGAAGCTCGTTGCGGCGGGGCTGGTCAAGCGCCCGGAGCGCGAGTCTTTGGCGGCGTCGCCTCGCGAACGCGACGAGCACGCGATCGAGCGCGAGGCCCGCGACGCTGCGCGCCTGGACGTGCTCGCGGAGATCGCGGCCGCGGCCATGCGGAAGCGCACGCTCGATCTGAAGTTCTGGCGCTTCCTCGCAGCGCTCACCGTTCGATGCGCGCCGACGGGGATCGACGACGTCGTCGATCGTCGGGGGCTCAAAGGCATGGCCGAGCTGCTCGCGTACATCGCGGAGGAGACGAAGGAGGGCGCGCTCGTCGGCCTCGTCGTCGAACTGCTCGCCGTCGGCGCCGACTTCGAGGCGGAGCACGAGGAGGGGCCGCTCGCCGTCGCATGCAGGTTCTTTGGGCTCGACTTTACCGTGCACAAGGCGGGGCACATGAAGCGGATCAAGGCCGCCGAGAAGGCCAAGGCGAAGAAGAAGGCCGAGAAGGCCACCAAGAAGCACAAGGCGGCCGTCGCGGTCGCCTCCGAGCCCTCGGCCAAGGAGCACGACGCCGATCCCGATCTCGACGAGGCAGACGACGAGGCGGAGGCGGACGCCGGCGAGGACAGCTCCGGCGTGTGCCGCGTCTGCGGCTGCACGGAGAGCGCGGCGTGCGCCTACGGTGAGGGGCGCTGCGCGTGGATCGACGCGAGCGAGACGCTCTGCTCGACGTGCGCGGAGTCGATGCAGGAGATCTCCTCGATGCTCAAGCTCTCGCCGGGCATCACGCGTAAGGAGCTGCTCGATCGCCTCGCCGAGGAGATCCCCGCGCACGACAGGGTGCGCGCGAACAAGGCGATCAACGCGATGATCGCCGCGGGCGAGGTTATCGAGAGCGGCTCCAAGAAGCTCCTCTCGCTGCCCGTCGTGAGCGCGGCTGATATCCCGTTCCCCCCTGTCGATCCAATCGACGCCGCGATCCTCGCGGTGTGCGCCTCGTCGCGCACGCCTGTGCAGATCCGCGCGGCGCTCAAGACCGCGAATGGCGTCACCGTCACGTCGCTCCCCGAGGCCGACGCTACGCTCACGTCGGCCGTGTCGACGTGCACGTTGCACGCGCGGATCGCCGCGCTCGTCACCGCGGGGCGGCTCACGCTCGACGGTCGGCGCTATCTCGCCGCGGGAGGTGCGTCGTGACCGGCGGCCTCGGAGTGCTTCATCGTGCGCTGAAAAAACTCCGCGAAGACGTGAAGGTCGAGGGGCACGCGACGGGCGCCTTGATCGCCGCTCATTTTATCCGCACCGGCGATCACTCGGCTATCCGAGGGGAGGACATGGAGCAAAGGCTGTGCAGGCTCCGCGGCTATTTGCGAGCTCGGGAGCGGGCGGTGAAAGAGGACAAAGCCGAGAGAGCAGCGACGCGCCTCGCTCTCGTCGCCCTCGCCCTCGTATGGAGCCGATCATGACGGGCGACGGCATGAACGGGCCGGGCGCGACGGGGGCGCTCCGTGCGCTCGAAGAGGAGCGTGAGCGATTGGAGCGCGCCTATCTCGACGCGCTCACGGCGCGAGTGGTCGCCCGTGAGGCGCGCGAGGAGGCCGAGCGGCGAGCCCGTGATGCCGAGTCGGAGGCCGCGACCGCGCGCGCGCGGTGCTCCACCACGTCTAGCGACGAGCGCTTGACGCTCGAAGCGCTTGTCGAGCACATCGGGCAACACGGGCGACTCGGAGGCGGGCGATGACCGTGCCGCGTCCCAAAAGCGATGAGCAGCGGCGGTGCCCCGACTGCCCCGCGACCTTCACCGTGCTCGTCGGCGCGCCGGGTAGACAGCCCGAGCGATGCCCACCGTGCCGCGAGAGGCGCGCACGCGAAGTGCAGCTCCGCAACCGGCCCGGCGAGCGCAAGCCCGAGCGCGTCGAGTGCCTTACGTGCGGGCGGAGCTTCGAGCCGCAAGCTCGCGGACGGCTCCCTGTGCGCTGCCCCGAGCATCAGGCGGGAGCACGACGGCGAAAGCACGCGGAGGCGAGACGGCGCCTCTCGCGCGAGCGCGGGGTGCTCCCCCGCGTCGGGCTCCGCGAGCACATCGAGCACGTGCTCGCCGAATGGCGAAAGCGATCGCGCTCCAAGGTCGCCACGGAAGAGGATCTTTTGGTCGCCGCGGTGTCGGCGCTCTCCGTGATCGCTGATCTGCTTGCCTCGGGGCGAGGGATGCGCCCCGTGCCGCCGGCGAGCCACGTCGAGCTCGCCCGCGTGGCGCTCCGCGAGGCGCGCGTCACCGTGTACGATCACATCGACGACGACGAAAGTGAGGCCGCATGAAGGTGGTATCGAGACGCATGTTTGGTGTGTTTTTGCCGGGCGATCGCGACTTCCCCTCGGGCGGGTTTGCTGGTCATGTGCACGCGGCGGAGATGCTCGTGACCGCGAACAAGGTCGCGCGCGACGTCGACGCGACCATCGAGCCCGTCGACGTGCTCCTCGTGCGCGACGCGGAGCCTCCCTTCGCGCACAACGAGACGATCGAGCCCGCTGTGCTTCAGGTCGTCGTCGCGCTCTTGCAGGGGCACACGATCGCCGAGCTTCTCGGGAGGTCTTCATGAACCGCGTGAGATACAGCTTCAAGTTTTACATCGGCGACTGGAGTGCCGATGGACACGGCAAGTGCGACACGTTCTTCGCGACGGCGGCCAAGCCGATCGACGACGTTCGCGAGGCGTACTTTGCCGCAAAAACGAAGCTCCCCGAGCGCCTGTGCCCGGAGAGCTACGCATGCAACTACGAGGACGCGACGATCCCGGATGACGTCGTGAGCGCGTTGCGCGCGCTCGGCTGCCCGGTGCCCAACGACGACGCGATGGTCGGCTCCGACGAGATGGCGGCGATCGTCGTTTGGTGGATCAACCAAGGCGATCCTGACGTCGACGTGAGGCTCACCGATATCCCCGCGCTCGAATTCTTGGGATACGACGAGCGCGGGCGACACATCGGCAGCTTCGGATACGGAGTGATGGGTTCATGAAGGTGGTATCGAGGCGCATGTTTGGGCTGTTTTTACCGGGCGATCGCGACTTCCCCTCGGGCGGGATCGTGAGCGGAGAGCATGAGGGCGGGGTGCTCCTCGCCGCGCATCGGGCCATCCGCCCCGACGTCGAGGTGCGCGTCGAGCCGATCGACGTCCTCCTCGTGCGCGACGCGGGCGAGCCGTTTCGGCACAATGAGACGATCGAGCCCGCGGTGTTTCAGGCGATCGTCGCGCTCTTGCAGGGGCGCACGTTCGACGAGCTGCTCGGGAGGGCATCATGATCTGCGTGACCACTGCTCTTCTCTCCTCGCTCGCCGGCTCGACGTGGGCCGACAACCACGTGATCCTCGACTCGGGCGCGGCGCGTTGGTTCGGCGCGCTCACGTCGCTCAGCACCGGCACGATCTATTGGTCGCTCGGGCTCCCGCCGCTCTGCGCGCTCGGGATCTCGGCCGCCGATCACGCGCGGCTCGTGACCTCGACGGCCAACGACGACGGCACGATCACCGCGCTCGACGGCGTGCGCTACGAGCTTCGCCCGGACGGGCGCGGCTACGTGATCTGCGAGCCGAGCGACCCGCCGCCGCCGCCCCCGGAGCCGTCGTGAGCATGTATCGAGAACCCCGCCCCCAAGCGAAGCTCGCCCCTCACGCGCCGTGGTGGCGCATTCTCCGCGCATGGCTCGACGGGACCATGGGCCGGATCTCGGCCCGCGCGCGCCGCGTTCCGCAATGGTATCCCCCGTGCCGCCGGTCAAAGATCCTTCTCTCGGAGCGCGACGAAGAGAAGATCCGCCGCGCCCTTGACGCGCCCCCTCCACCTCCGCGCAAGGGTCCTTCCCACCCGCCTGCCAACTTCCCCGAGTGATACGATCGAGACGTGATCTCCCACGTCTCGCGCGCGGCGTACGTGCTCGCGGCTCTCGTCGCGGTGCTCCTCGCTCGCCGCTCTCCCCCGCTCCGCGCTCCCGCCCTCGCTCTCGTCGTGCTCGCCGCCCTCGACGTCGTGCGCCCGTTCCTCGGCCCTGGGCGCCTCGACGTCGCGCTCTTCGCCGCGTGGCCAACAATATCCGCGTGGCTGATCGCGGGTCCGTGGGCGGTCGCGTGGGTGGCCTACGGCGCGGCCGTCGCGCTCCTCGGCACGCGGCTCGGGCCGTGGCCCTGGCCGCTCGCGTACAGCCGGATCGCTCTCGTCGTGCTCTTCGTCCGGCCGTTGGCGGAGAGCTCTCCGCGTGTGCGCGTGGGGCTGCTCCTCGCCGCGGGGCAGCTCGCCGGCGTCGTCGTGCGCTCGTGGCCGCGGCACGACGCGGCGCCGACGTGGGCCGAGCGCGGCGCGCAGGTGGCGATCAACGTGTCGATCCTCGCCGCGATCGTCGTTGTGCTCGTCCGGGCGACAAAAAGCGAGAGGCTCGGATAACCGAGCCTCTCATACCCGTTGCCCGAAGGCGTGGGTCACTTGCCGCGCCTTGCGCGTGCGATCACCTATGCACACCACGCGGGGCGTCGTCAAGGTATGATCCGACGATGGATCCGATCGTGCGCTGGCTCCTCGCTCTCGCCGTCGTCGGCCTACTACTCGACGCCGCGGGCGCGGTGCTCCTCGTCGTGTGCTGGGCTCGGCTCCGACGTCGCTACGACGAGCGCATGCGCGCGACGGCGGAGGCTCTGCGCGCGGCTCTGCGGCTTGCGATCGCTGCGAGATCAACGCGCCGAACCGCGCCGCGATCGTGAGGCTGGCTCATCCTGCGACGCCTCTTCGACGGCGCGCGCGACGTCGCTAAGACGCTTGTCGGCGAGGGCCTCGCGCGTCTGCTCGCCGTCCTCGCCGATGGCCTTGATGACGTTGGCCTCGAGGCGCTCGAGGCGCGCGTCGACGCGCCCGCGGTGCTCGATCGCGTCCCTGTTCGCGCCGCGGAGCTCGGCCGTCAGCTCGCGCACGCCGGTTGTGACCCCTTCGAGCGCGGCGAGGATCTTCGTGTCGTGCGCGACGCGCGCCTCGTGCCAGATCCGCGCGAGCGCGAGGCCGCGCCACGCGACGATCGCGAAGATCCCCACGGCGACCGCGAGCGGGCCGCCCGTGCGGAGCAGGGCGTCGAGCACCGGGCCCATCAGCCGATCGCCACGACTTCGCCCGCGCCGGCGCCGCTCGCGGTCGCGAACCAATACCGCGAAAGATCGAGCGCCTCGTCCTGGTGCGAGGGCTGGAGCGAGAGCTGGCTCTCGTCGAGCGGCCATCCGTTCGCCACGACGTCCGCCGCGGTCGCGGTCGTCGCCGAGGGCCACATGTACACGGTCGTGCCGCCGATCGGCTTGATGCTGATGTACCTGCGCAACGCAGGATCGGCCGTCTCCAGACGCACCGCCGCGACGCTCATGTCGCCGCTCGTGTCCGGCACAACGAGCCTCTTTCCGTACTCTCCGCTCATGGTCTCACCTTGCGTAAACGAGGTTGTAGGACACGGCGTTTGTTGGCGCCGCGGAATATTGAGCTTGGGTGATCGAGGCGACCAAGAAAAGCCCCGTCGCGCAGGGCAAGCCGTAGGTGGCGTGTCCAATGTTCGCGCTCTGCGTGAGCGCGCCGTTGGCGATCGACGAGCTGTACCACACGGGCCGCGCGCCCACGCTCGGCGTCGACGTGCCGTCGTGCACTTGCAGGTAGATCGTCACGCCCGTCGTGTTCTCTGCGCTGATCCAAAACGGCGTGCAGCCCCCCGAATAGACGGCCTTGCCCGTGGTCGCGAGCGTCGATTGCTTGTCGTACTCGGCGCGGCCGAGCACGACCGATGCGCTCGCGCTCGTCGCCTTCTGCCCGAGCGACGCGGGCAGCTTCGCGTCGACAGACGCGACCGACGCCTTCACCGCGGCGAGGTCGGTCTTCACCGTGTCGAGGTCGCCGTCGATGTTGCCGAGCGATGCGTTGCCCGTGCTCTGCGCGGCCGAGGTCGCGAGCGTCGACGTGTCCACCGTCGCCGTCACCGTGCCGGACACCGCGAGCGTGCCGTCCGCCTCGACCTTGACCTCGCGTTGCTTGCCGTCGTCGTCGAGACCGCTGATCAGCTCGGCCATGCGCGCCTGCCCGCGCCCGGGGATCGCCTCGTCTGCGAGGTCGGCCGCCCGCGGGTCAGCACCGGACGCGAGCACCGCGATCATGCACGACTCGGCGTAGATGTCCAGGACCCAGATCGCGCCGGAGGTCCCTCCCCCACGCAAGGACACCCCCGGATAGTATACATTCCAGGGGCCTAGGTAAACGCCGACACGAGGCGGCCAGGGGCCGCGGCGAGCATCCTGGCAGGTCTCGATCGTGGCCGTCTTTGGGCGATGGACGCAGCTCTTGCTCTGCAAGCCCCCCCAAAAAAAACGACACCCTTCGAAAAAAAAGTGAACGCATCACTTGACACTAGGTAAACGGGTAGCTATAAGAGGGGTGTGAGCACGACGAACCAAGGAGCCGAGGCCATGAAGCTGAGCAACATCGACCGCGCCATGAACCTCCTCGCCACCAAAAAGGCGTTTTGGGCGCAGAACAAGGCCGACTGCAAGGCGCGCTGCAAGGCGGCCGGTGAGGCGGGAAACGAGGGCGCTTTCAAGATGTACGACGCCGCGGCGTCAAAGGCAGCCGACCGGATCGTCAAGATCGACCTGAACATCCGCAAGCTCCGCACCATGAAGATCCGGCTCACGATGGCGTGAGGACGCCCCCCGAGGGGGGCCGGAGCCCCCCTCGCCACGGCAAGGCCCCTGGCCGCCTCGTGGCGGCCTCTTGTGTTCACCTGGAATGTATACTATCTTGACCGTTCACCGCGAGGAGAAACACATCATGAGCAAGCCCATCCCGCACACCGTACGCTTTGTCGAGTCGCGCTCCGTCACGTCCTCGGTCTTCGATCGCTGCGAGTCTTTCGCGGCAGCCGAGCGATCCGCTCGTGAAATGTTTGGCGGCTGCGTCCGCGGCGAAGGCTTCGTCGAGGTCTACCGCTCCGACGACGAGCGCGCGGAGCCGGTGCTCACGCTGCGCGCCTAACCCACTCTCGACCACGCCCGGCCCGGTAGGCTCTAGCCCCGGGCCTTGGGCCATTGGAGGATGACCAATGACGATCACGAAGCAAATCCCGAGCGACGCAGAATGCCGCGCCCACTACGGGGACGTGAATTGGTGGCAGAGGCGCGTTGACGAAGACCGCGCGCGGCGCGAAAAAGAGGCCCTCGCCGCGCTCCGCAGCGGGCGCGCGGACCTTCGGGGCGCTGACCTCAGCGAGACGAACCTTGAGGGGGCGCGCTTTGACGGGGCCGACCTCCGCGGCGCCAACCTCCGCGGCGCGCGCGTGTCCGTGAGCAGCCTGCTCTACGCGGAGGTCGACGACACGACCGTGCTCCCGCACGGTGTTCGCGAGGCCATGCGTGATCTGGTAGCGGCCCGCGACGCCGCGGCGGAGGCGCGGATGCGCGCGATCTCCGACGAGATCGCGCTCGGCATCGTCGAGGAGGCGCGAGAGACAGGGAGGGTTTGTACATGACCCCCGCCGAGCTCGCCGCGGCGTACGAGCGCGGACACGCCGCGGGCTTTGCCGCTGGCCTCGCCGCGGCCCCTGGCCGCCCCGTGGTCGCGCCGGAGCCGTCTACTGGAATGTATACTATCCGTGAACCCCTCCCCCGCGCGGAAGGGTTTTCCGACGCGGAGCGCGAGATCCTTCGCCTCGCGCTCGCCGGGCAGGGCGTGCGCGGGATCGTCTCCGCGCTCGCCGCCGCGGGGGTCCGTGGGCCGAGGGGCGGCGCGTGGGGCCTGCGCACCGTGCAGGTCGCGCTCGTGAGGCTCCGCGCCGCAGGACACCTCCCGCCCGTCACCCGCGGCCCGGGATGGAGGCTCGGGCAGCGCGACGAGACGCGACGCGCGGAGATCCTCGCTGCCGTCGAGACGCACGGCGGCAACCTCACCGCGGCGGCCAAGGAGCTTGGGCTCACGACGGGCCGCGTTTCTCAGGTGGTCGCGTCCTCAAAAAAAGTGAACGCGTGCCTTGACACGAAGTAAACGCGTTGCTATGAGAGGGGTGTGAGCACGAACCAGGGAGACAAGACCATGAAAAACATCATCACCGTGACCATCCCCGAGACCCTCGACGGCGAGCGCGTGACGTGGACAGCGCAGGTAGCGGAGACCGGGCACGTCACTCTTCTCCGCTGCGATACGCTCGCTGGATACGGCCGCTGGAACGGCAGCGCGATCGAGGATTGCGCCGTGGACGCGCCCGATCACGTGTACGCGCGCCTCGACGCGGCGATCGCGGCGGTGATGCTCGCCTCCTAAACACCCTGCCACGCCCGGTCCGGTAGGCTCTAGCCCCGGGCCTTGGAGCATTAGAGAGGTGATCGTGTGAAATGGATCGTGCCTCCCGCGTGCGCGGGACAAATCGTAGAGGTCTCGTACGCGGCGGACTCGGCCGGGCTGCTCTTCCGGCGCATCTATGATCGTAGCGATAGGTCCGAGGAGTACGCCCGAGCGGAGGCCGAGGAGTGTGGCTGCGACGCCCAGTGTGGCTGCTTTGATCCGGCGAACGTGGAGCCGAGCGGCTTTACGTGGGAGCCGTGCGCGGCTCCCACGTCCTGACGGAGCGTTAGAAGCTGCACTCGCGCTCGCCTTGCAAAAATAACCACCACCCAACCTACCAAGAGGACCCCATGCAGATCATCATCGACATCACCAGCGCCCCCGCGGGCGCGCGCTACTTTGATCCAGCGACGGAGCGCCATCAGCCTGCGCCCGGGCGCACATTCCGCCTCGGGATCCCCGAGACGAGCTACCCGAGCGGGCGCTCGTCGTCGTCGGGCCCGATCGCGGTCCGCACACCCTTCGGCGTCGCCGTGGTCCACCACAGCTCGTTTTGCGGATCGACGGTGCTCTCCCCTCTCAGCGGCCTCGACGGCGGCGGCTGGGACGCCCACGAAGCTTTTGAGGTCGCGCGCGCGACCTCAGCGCCGCTTCTCAGCGCCGGCGGGATGATCCCGCCGGAGACGCCGTGCACGTGCTGGCGATGCAAGACCGCGCGCCGCGCTGAGCCCGGTGTGTTTCGCTGCGGAGGGCACTGAGCTAACCCTGTTACGCTCACGAAGGAGATTGGCCCGTGAAACACCTCGCCCCCGTTCCCCCGGCATCTTTCGCCCGCGCCCTCTCCGAGGGCTACGGTCTGATCACCCACCCGAGCCCAACTCGCAGCGGATACGTGACGTCGCTCGTGCGATTCTGCTCCGCTGAGCGGCGCTGGCGCTACGCGACGGACGCCGGCCGCGAAGGGCCGCTCGTGGCGGTCGAGGAGTGCGCGCGGATCCGCCACGTGCCCACGAACGAGGAGATCGCGCGTGACCGCGCCGACGAGGACCACGCGCACGCGGCGATCTTGCGGAGGCGCGCCGCCATCGAGCGGCGCGAGCGGAACGCGGCGCGCCGAGCGTAGCCTCACCCCCACCCGCATCAGCCCGCCCGGCGCAGCTCGGCGGGCTAACCCGCTCTCGACCACGCCCGGCCCGGTAGGCTCGCAGCCCCGGGCCTTGGGCGTTGGAGGATCCGATGTACAAGTGCGATAAGTGTGGAGAGAGCTACAATAGCTACAAGAGTTTTGCAGCTGACGCGCGGTGTCGGCGCAAGGTACCGAAGGAGCCTCACTATACCGGCTACGGGCACGGCTGCGCTTACAGATCGTCAAGATATTCGGGGTGTGAGATGCGCGAGGCCGTTGGCGCGGATGGTAGGGTGACGTGCGGTTGCGACGCACGTCACCAATTCGCGATCGCGAATGAGACCGAAGAATGCTTCGGCCGTATCGTCCCCGATACGGCCGGCGCGACCATGGCCGTAACCCTGTTCGGCGGGCGGGCCCGGTAAGGGGCCTCGAAGGTCCTACGCACCTTGGCCGCGCCGCGCAAGCCCCTCCCCACGCAAAGCGTCCATGCTCACTGACACACGAAGTCGATGCACGCGGTGCCAAAGGGGCACGTGTCGTGGCAATTCCCGCTCACCGGATCCATGCACGACCCGGCAAAGCAGCATTGCCCGAGCATGCATTGCCCCTCGCCGACCGCGGCCGTGCTGCACAACGAGCCATCGCCGAACTGCGAATAATCGCAAGCGCCCTCCGTGTTGCACCGATCAGCGGTGCATGGATTGCCGTCGTCGCAGTCGGCGTGGTCCTCGCACGTCACACAGCCGACCACGGCTTCATGATGGCATTGCCCATCGTCGCAGGCGTCGTCGGTGCACCCGAGCCCGTCGTTGCAGTCGGCGTCGGTGAGACACCCGGGCGAGCCCGACGACGAGGACGTGTCGCCCCCGCCTCCTCCGCCGACGTCGGATGAACATACGGAGACCCTCGCCCCGCACGCGGCGAGGACGATGGTCGAAGAAGCGGTAAAGACCAAGAACGTGCTTTTCATACGGCAACTCCTAACATGTGTTGAGGCGGCGCGTCTATGCGTCGACCATTGACGGCGCCAAGCACGGCGAGTGCCAGTCTAGAACGCTGAGATTTGCGGGAGAAGAAGGGGAACGCGGGCGCGTCCAGGGGACGAAGAACAGGTCACGCTACAGGCACGCGAACGCGGTCCCGTCGGCGTTGACCTCGCAGGCGCACGTGGCGCAGTCGGTGGCGCATAAGCACTCTTCGCCGCTCGCGAGAGAGCCCGGCGTGTCGCACGCCGCAAAGGAGCAAGTCTTCAGCTCGGGCCAATCACCGGGGCTCGCGCAATACTGCATGAGCCCCCACCCGTCCGGGTATTCGCCCTCTCCGCTCGGAGCGGTGCAGCCGGAGCACTCGTTGCCAAGACATACCGATTGACCTCCTCCTGAGTCATCGGCATCCCGGCTCTCTTGCGCTGATTGATGAGATCGAGAAGCTCTTGTTGGAGCTTCATCTTGCTTTTAACGGTGGGCATCGCGGCCTCATCGTTCGCTTCCCGCGAACAAGGGGTCACGCGCTCCAAAACCACCGTTGACAAGGCCTGCCTTTATAGGCAAGCTATGCCCTGTGCGCGACTGGGTTTTGGAGCGTCGCGACTTGAGCCGGCACGGTTATCCCCCGTGCCGGCTCAGTTTTTTTTGTCAATGCCCGACTTTTACCGGTTTTTCTCGCTGCGCGCAAATGCGATCTCCTTTTTTACGTGACTTGATCGGCGTCGCCGGACCACTCGGCCGCGTGCCACTTGAGCCCGCCTCCAGCGTCGATCGCGACGAAACGAATCGCTCCCCCCTTGGGCGAGCCGGGGGACGGGAGCCGGCCGATCGTCGTCGTGTCGACGCTCTTAAAAAGCATCGCGAGGCCGGATGTAGCGTTGCCGGCGGTGCGCACGACGCTGAAGGTTTCTCCTTCTTCCGAAGGATTGTTGACTGTCGTTGTGCGGTTCGCGCTCACGTCGGGACAGTTCCAAACATCGTTGTCGGTCCCAGTGATCGTTTGGTCGGCGTTCGCGAGCGAGCCTGCGCGAAGCACGATATAGCCACCCGTGCCGCTGTAGGTGGTTTTGCCGGAGAAGGTGTTATCCCCGGTCATGGTGTTGTTGCCGGCGAGCGAGGCGAACGTCGCAAGCTCACCGACGATTTGATCGATGGCCGTTTGGATCGGCTTCCACGCATTCGTGTAGAGCCAGAGCCCCGACGTCGAGTCGAGCGTCTTGACGTATACCGACCCGGAGAGCGAACCGGTGATGTTCACCGCGGCGCCCGGCCCGCTCGACGCGGAGACCTTGAAGGTGTCGGCATCCACGACGATCGCGTAATACCCCGTGTAAAGGGAGATCGGGTTGGGCGGCAGCCCTCCACCCACCGACACAAACGCGATCGGGTCGTTGTTGCTGAGCCCGTGCCCAACGAGAGTGAGCGTGTCGGCCGTCGCGTCGCTGCCCGTCAAAGGCTTGGGGATCCGCCCCGCGATCGGTGCGAACTTCCCGATCACTTCCTCAACACGAGCCCACAACCACCTTGCGCGATTCGTGAGCTGGCCGAGGGGCGTCCGCACGGACGCGCTCGTGCGCGGGTCGCCCGCCGCAGGAGCGGAGATCGCAGGCTCCAACACTTCGGTCGAGGTCGTTTCAACATCCGTAGGCATCGTCAGACTCCTCTCCATCCATCGCGGTAAACTCTTCTTCTTCGTCGATGTCCGTCATCGTCTCGACGGCCGGCCCATCGAGCCAAACGGGCACGACGCGCACGGGCAGCGCGAAGAATTGGAACGGGAAAAACAGGCTCAAGAGCGGGCTCACGCTGCCTCCTTCGGAGGCTCGCTATCGGGCCCTTCTCCGTCCCACGTCGGCTCGCTCTCGGGCCCGACGCGCCGAAGGATGTTTTGCGCATGCTGCACGGCAGACAGCGAGCGCACCAGCAAAGAAGATCCGCCCGGAGCCTTTTCGGCGTCGTCGAGCGCGCGGTCTCGGATCCTGATCAGTCGCATACGAAAGCTTTCGTCGTTGCTCATTGTTCCTCACCATCCGCCGGTCGGCGGGTAATAATCACCCCAAGTCTCATCCCCTGAATCCCACGTACCGTAGGCGCCCGGCGAGCCGTAGATATCCTCTTGCTCCCACACTTCGCCGATCGGCAAAAAGACGTGCGGCACGTCATCGGTCCAAGGCGGTGCGCCTGGATCATCCCAAGTCGTCTCGCCGCCGAGATCCCAGAGCGGCCCCGAGGGCGAGAGCGAAGAGCAGATTACGACAGGATACGTAAAGCTCCCCTTCGTGCGCCGGATGTCGCGGCGAAGATAGTCGAGGTCGGGCACGCCAAACCCCGAGGGGATCGACGGGTCATAGGCGATATCCCACAACCCCCCATCGTCGTAAGGTTGAGCGTCATCATCCCAATTCGCGTCGGGCTGCAAGGCCCCATCCCAAAGCCAAAAGCACCTCGACCACCACGTTGTATTCGAGTCGAGCGGCGCGTCGTGGTTCGAGTAGCAAACCACCGTCCCACCGTACGGCGCGAAGAGCCCGACCATCCCACCCGTCTTGATCGGCGCGGTCTCCCAGTGGGCCCACGTCTGCTCGACGAGGCGTGTTCGATACGCGTCATGATCGAGGGCCTCGGGCGTCGGCGCTCGCGGGCGCATGCGATCGCGGCCGACGTGATCGAGCGCGTCGTCGGGAGCGCGGTGCGCGAACCGCATCAGCACACCATCAACGAGGAGGCTTTGATCGGCGTCCTCTGCGCGGCCGAGCACGCGAGCGAGGGCCTCGCCGTCCGGCCCCGCCACGACCGTGGGGAGCACCTCCGCGAGCCTCGCCTCTTCGAATGAACCCATCATCACACCTGGGTGATCGTCGGCGCCACGACGAACACTTCGCCAAGGGTCTTTGTCACGTCGCGGGCGAGCCGGATCGCTGCGATGTTCTGCACGCCCGCTGGGCTCATGAGAGCTTCGGTGATCGCGTAGTAATAAAGCGTGTTGCCCTCAATCGAAGATACGTAGGACGCTACGGCCGTTGCAGCCTGAGCCGCGGCGAGCGCGTTTGATCCATCGGTCTGCAACGTGGCCGAGAAGCTTACGACCTTTTCGACGGCGCCGAGCACGGTCACGAGGCCCGAGCCGGCGATCGCGTAGCGCGCGGCCTGCGTTTGCGCGGCGAGCAGCTCGCCCGCGGTCGGCGCGCCCGCGGCGTTCGCGACGTAGATCCGCAGCGAGCCCGGGCCATCGGGGTTCGTGTCGTCGATCCAAAATCGGGTGAGCGTCGAGACGCCTCCGACCTCGGGCGTGCTGAGCACGTAGCGCCAGCCCTCGCGCGTCAGCACCGCGGAGAGGGTGCCCCATCGCCCGAGGGCGCGCTCGATCGCCTGCGCGTCGGTCTCGTCGTCGCGGGCGACGACGTCGCGCGTAGAGCCCGTTCCGGGCGCATTGCTGACGGTCAAGCCAGGCTTGCCCACGACGAGCCGCGTGACGAAGCCGGGGAGCTGGTTGCCCGAGGTGCCCGCGACACGCGCGGTGAATTGGCAGAGCGCGGTCCCGCCGCTCGGCACGACGACGGCCGCGGGGTTGGTCGAGAGGAAAAACGTCCCATCGTCGGCTTGGGCAATCAGCTCGCGCGACGAGGATCCGATCGTGTACGGCCCCGCGCTCGAAGGGCACGAGAGCCGGAACGTGTGCACCGCGAGCGACGCGGGGATCTTCGTCACCTCGTACCAGCGCAGCGCTTCAACGACCCACGACGGGCCGGCCTCGGGCGAGCGTCGCAGGTACCCGCCGAGCACGGCCGCGCGGCGGAGCTGCTCAGCATGCGCGCGAGCGCGGGAGTGCTGAGAGACGAGCAGCCGTTGCGGCGCGACGTCATCCCACCCTTCGACGTCGGCGCCGTCGGCGGCGAGCGCGTCGATCGCGTCGGCTTCGAGCTCCGCCGCGGTGTGTGTCGTGAGCGCCTCGTCAAGCGTTGCGGTCATGGTCCGAGCCTCCGAAGTGCGGCGCCCGCCTCGTCGATCGTGACGGCGAGCGGATACGAGCGGCCGTTGATCAAGGTGATCTCCTCGTCGATGGCGATGCTCTCGCCGCCGTCGAGCAGCGCGACGCGCACGCGAGCCGCGGCGACGAACATCACCGCCTCGAGCTCGCGCTGGATCGCTTGCTCGATGCCTCGTGCGATGCGCGCGTCGATCCTCGTCACGACGAGCTCGCGCACGTCGAAGCCGCGCGAGCGATCGCTCTTGATCGCGCCCCTCGGCATGAGCTGCGCGTAGAGGCACCAAAGCATCACCGCGTCGGCTCCGCGCACGCGACGAGGCGAGAGCCCGAGCACGAGCGGCGAGCGCGACAGGATGCAGTCGAGCGTCACGACGTCTTCGATTCGGAGCGCGCTCATCGCAGCTTCACCCCCACGCTTCCGGGCCCGAGCACCTTGATCTCGATCGAGTTGGGGACGAACACGGGCGAGATCGCGAGGGCCGCGGGCGAGCCGGGCGCCGCGCAGATCGCGGTGAGAAAGCCGCACGAATCACCGACGAGCGACACGGCCGCGCTCGCCGCCTGATCTTGCGCAAGGCCGAACGCGTACGCGCCGCGGGGATCGTGTCCGCGGAACGCGATCCGCACCTGCGTTCCCGCCTCGACGGTGACGCGTGCGCCGGGGAGCCCGACGTCGAGGCGCACCTTCGACAGCCCCTCGATCCGCTCGTCGAACACCTCGATCTCCAAGGTGTCGTCCGCGTTCTGCGAGACGACGGAGCCGAGCAACGTCTCCGCGTACACGCCACGATCGGGCGCGCGCTCGACGTCGCCCTCGACGCCGTAGAGCAGCTCGGCGCGCAACGCGCTCTCCGTGATCCTGTACGTCACGCGGCGCACGCGTCGGCCCGCGATCACGGTGCCCGGGCGGAGCTGCGCGCCGTCCGGCCGCGCGTCGATCGCGCCATCGTCGTGCACCTCGTCGAGCCGCTCGACAGCGAGATCGCCCGCGGGCCACGTCTCGGCGCCGATCCAGATCGAGCCATCCGCGAGCACGCGCCACGACAGATCGAGCACGTGCGCGAGGTGCTCGATCGCCTCGACGCCGGTGCCGCGCGCACGCGTCCACCGATCGAGATCGAGCTCGTCGAGCGCAGCCTCGACGCCGGGCGCGAGCACCTCGCCCGCCGCATCGGCGATGCCTCGCGCGACGAGGCCCGCGGTCACGCTCGACACGCCGGCGACGTGATCGCGCGGCGGGAGCTCCCGCGCGCCGAGCTCTCCCTTGCCTCCGACGACGACGACGCGCGCGACGCCGGTGCCCTCTTCGAGCCCGCCGCGACGGACGAAGCCGCGAAACGTGTCGGGCCCGCCGAGCTCGCGCACGACGACGATCTCGACCTCGCCCGCGGGCGCGCTCTTCGCCGCCGCGAGCTCGAGCACCGCGATCCAATTGCCGCGCACGTCGAGAGAGAGCTCGCCGGCGCGCACGCTCTCCTCTCCCGCGCTCGAGCGGATCGTGGCGCTCATTTCTTCGGCTCCGCCTTGGGCGCTTCGCTCGGATCGTCGAAGCCGCCCACCTGGTTATTGTTGGAGCCGATAGGCACCTTGCCCGTTGGCGGATGGCCTGTTTGCCATTGCGCCGCGTCCTTCGGTGTGCCGGCCGCCCCATCGCCCTTTGCTCCGCCGCTCACGGTGTTCTTCGGCTTCGCGCTCGACTTGCCGGAGATATCCATGCTCGCGGTGCGCGGCGTTCTCTCGATCTTGCCAAACTTCTTAAACACCACCGCGGCAACCTTGTAGGCCCGCGCGTCAGGGTGCATGATCTCGCGCGGTTTACCGTTGTTCGGGCCGACGAAGAGAGCGGCGATGTAGTCCAAAGCTTCGTCGTCAAACTCGACCAACCACGTGAGCTTGACTTGCACCTCGCGGACCTTGCGGCCTTTGAGTTTGATCTCGGCGTCGTCTTTGCCGCCGGCCTTCGGCTCGTCGATATCGAGCTCGCCGTCGAACGTCACGACCGCGAGGCCGGGAAAAATAAAAGGGCTTTTCTCGCCGGGGAACGCGCCGAGCTCCAAGCGCTCGTGTTTGCCGAGGGGGCGCGCAAATCCGTAGCTCATGCGGCCCGCCCTTCTCGCGTGTCGCGTTGCGCTCGTCGCTTGTTGCGAAGGTGATCCAGATACGCCGCACCGGCCGCGGCGCCCATCGCGCGAGCGTGCGCGTCGGTTGTTTGGGGCGTCGCTTGGACAATGATCGTCACCGGCCCGCCGCTTGCCGCGCCGCCTTGAATCGGTGGCGCGCCGGCCGCTCCGCCGGCTCCCGCGGCGCCCGCCATGGTCTTGTCGACGGCGGCGACGTGCGCATTGACTGCGAGATCGGCGTTGTCGTTCGCGCCCTTCGCGAGGCCTTGCATGTTCCACTTCGCGAGCATCTCGTATTTCTTCGAGGGCGAGTGCGAGTCTTGAGCGCTCTTTGCCGCGTCGATCATGCGTTGGACAACGCCGACGACGGCGCCGATCGCGCTGTCCGCTCCGCCGGTGATCCCTGACACGATGCCGTCGATCACACTCGATCCAATGGCCGTAGCCTTTGCTCCGGCCTGATCCGGGAGGATGCCGATCATCTCAAGCAACGTATTCCACCCCTGCGCAACCTGGGCAGGGTCGAGGGTGAGCACGCCGACGATGATGTTCTTGAGCGCGTTGAGGCCCTTCAGCGCGGGCGATCCTTCAATGTCCATCGCGGCGATTCGAGAGAAACCGTCGATGCCGCGATCGAGCAGCGGAGCGACGACAGCAAAGACCTTCGTCGCGACGCTGGCCAGCGTGATAACGCCCTTCACGATGTTGGCCAAACGTTCCTCGCCTTGCTTTCCGCGGAAGGGGTCAATGAACGTGTGCACCATCTGATCGAAGAGCTTGGTCAAAGACGCCTTGAGCTCGGCGCCCATCGGCCCTTTGAGCACGGCGCCGACCGAATCGAGAGCCTCTTCAAGAGGCTTCATATCGAGGCCGTCGAACAAGTGCATCAGCCCGAGCTTCGTCGCGTTTAACTTCGCGAAGAAGCCCTGTCCGGCGATGCCGCCCATTTGGGCCTCGACGCTTTCGGCCGCGGCTTTCGCAAGGGCCTTTGCCTCAACTTGCCCAGTCTTGAGACGGGCTCTTACTTGGTCGAGCGTCTCGCCCTTTTTCGCGAGTCGCTTCAAAACATCTTCGGTGTTGACGCCGGCCTCGGCCATCGCGTTGAGGGCCTCGGCATTTGCCTTGCCCCCCTTGTTGGCCATTTTGGTGATCTGTTCGAGAAAGCCTTTTGCTTTCTCCTCGCCTTTGACCGCGCCGAGGTCGGCCGCGGCCTTCACGAAAAGGGGGATTTCCTCGCGCGAAAAGCCCGCTTGGAGCAGCTTCTTATATTGGTCGATCACCGGATCGACGCTGTCCATCCCGAGCTCGGCGGCGAGCTTCACCGCGACTTGATAATCCTGTTCCCCTTTGCCCTTGTCGAGCTTCGACAGGGCTCCAACGGCGCGCTGCTTTTGGCCGGACATCTGCACACCGAGCTCGAGCCCGGCATAAAGCAGCTTACCCGCTGCGATGCCCAGCGCAGCGGCAGCGGCGACGATCGCGAGGGCCGCCGCCGCCGCACCGGCCGCGCCGATGCCAAGAGCCTTGCCACCCGTCGAGAGGAGCGGCGCATATTGGCCGAGCTTGTCCGACGCCTCGGAGAGCCCCGCCGCGCCTTGCACAAGGCTCCCCGCGGCCTTCTGCCCGAACATCTTCTCGACGAGCCCTACGATGTTTTGGAAGCCCGACGCGGGCTTCACCGACGCTTGCAGTTCGGTCGGGATCCGGTTCGCTCGGGTGAAGGCTTCTTTGTCCGCCGCGGCCTCCGTGGCTTTCATCGCGGCACGAGCAGCCTTTGCGGACGCTTCGAGCTTCTTGTACGCGGCCGAGCTCACCGCGCCGAACTCGACGAATTGGCTCTTTGCCGATGCCACCGACGAGCCCGCGCCCTTCGCCGCTGCCCCGGTGCGCGTAAAGCTATCGGCAAGATCGCTTTTGCTCGCGCCGTCGCCCGCCGTCGCAACGTCGTCGAGCGCATCGGCGAGGCCCTCGGCCGCGCTCGCCGCGGAGCTTGCCTCGCTCGCGAAGTCGCCGTCGAGGTTCAGGCTGACGACCTCCTCAGCCACCTTGACGCCCCTTTCGCACGCGCTCCGTTTGCCGCTCGACGGCTTTTCGCGCCTTGCGCTGCGCGGCACGAGCGAGCTTATCAATCTCGCGTTGGAGCTTCACCCGCGTACGCTTTGCCGCCGCGGCCTCCTCTTCGACGAGGAGCACGGTCGCCGCGGCGCGCGCTTCGTCGGAGCCACCGATCGCGGCAAGGAGCTTGTTCGCGAAGATGATCGAAGCGGACTTTACGACGAAAGCGGGCATGCCTCGACGGAACGGCCACCAACCATGATAGCGCAGGTAATCCACGCTCCGAAGTTGGATGAGGCCGCCCGACGTCGAGACAACGATCGAGCCTTTGGCCGCGCCCGAGTCAACGTGTCGTCCGGCCTTCTCGCCGGCGATACGGTTTACGATCACCTGCACTTCGGCCGCGGCCTCTGCAACGACCTCTCCGCCCGCCGCGTCTCGCAGGTTGTCGGCCAAGAGCTGAAGTCTCGCTCGTGTCTTTTGCAACCCGGGATACGTGATCTTCATTCGTCACGCTCCGGTGGCTTGCCCGTCAGGTAGATATGGAGTGATGCCGCGATTACCGCAGCGGCCTCGGGGCCGACGTGAGGCACGAGCCCGCGCCATACGCGCGAGGGGCGCGACAGTCCGCGGTCGAGGGCGCCGTCAAACGCTTTTGGCCTCGCTCGCAAGGCCGACTCCTCCCGCGCGTGCATAACCGATCACGACGTCTTCGGCGATCCCGGGCCACTCTTCGAGCAGCGCGTCGACGCTTGCGGGCCACTTGTACGCCTCGAACATGATCTCTTGACCCGCTTCGAGAATGCCACTCTGCGCGCGGATCGCTTGATCTCTCGCGTCGATTACGGCCTCGTAACGAGCGGTGTCCGGCGTCTCGACGACGAGACAGAGCTTCTTCCCCGCGAACGCACGAGCGGGGAGAACGAGCCAAAGCGTCGCGCTCGCGTCGCTCAAGAGCCCCTGCGCTGTCTCCGCCGAGAGACCGAACGCGGGCGATCCGCCGGCCGTCAACACCTCCATCCGCGGAGGATTCGGCGTCTCACCGGCGTATTGCTTGAGCTTGCGGAGCAGCTCGCCGGGCATGGCGGCCGAGATGTCTTTGAGCGTCGCGACGTCATCGGGCCAAAGCGCACGCTCCAAGAACATGAGATCGGCGACGTCGTCGGGGCGCGAGCGGGAGAGGTCGTAAAAGCGAGACCACGAGCGACGGTCGAACGGCGCCGCGATCACCTCGACGTCGAGGGGCGCGGCGAAGGGGATCGCGACGAGCTTCGTTGAGCCAAAGCGCTTGACGGCCTCGGCTCGCGCGGCGGTGATCTGTTCGGGTGTCGCGCGCTTCATCACCTGTTCTCCTTGTCCCCGAACACCGACACGCCGTCGAGCTCGATATCGCAGCACATGCCGGAGAGCTCGTTGCCGATCTCGTTCTCGCCCGCGTCGAGGTTCGCGAAGCCCTTCTCGGCTTTGCACTTCTTGAGCGTGAATTTTCTCGACCTCTTGCCGGGCGTCGAGAGCACGTAATCGATATCGAAGTAGACGTCGTAAGGCGCGAGGCCCGAGCCGGGCGGAGCGAGCCATTGCCCGAAGTTCCATCCCTCTTCGGGGTTGACGATCGGCAAGCTCCATTTCGGCTCCGCCGCGCCAGCGTTGATCGCCAACGGTGTGAGGCCGAGGGCCTTCAACACCGTTTGCTTCACGCCCTCTTCGAGCTTGGCTCCCTTCTTGGAGCGCACACGGAAAGGCTTACCCTTGTTCGGCGAAGGGTCAGACGGAGTGAGCGTGACTCGCAGGCTGCGAGGAGCGAAGATGTTCGGGTGATAGTGCGAGCCGGTCCCCATGGTCTACTCCGTCAGGCGTTGAGGGTTTCGATCACGCCGGTGAGCTTCGCGACGACGCGGATCTTTTCGGGATAACCGAAGGGCTGCACTTCGTAGGTGATCGTCAAGTTGTCCGTGTTCACCATCAGCTCGTCGCCGTCGACGACGACGTTCACGCTCGACGCGTGCGGCTCCTCGGGATCACGGAGCAGCCGCGACGCGGCCTCGTTGAGGCGCGTCTCGATCGTCGCGTGCTCCTCGTCGCTCATGCTCCCTTTGGCCTTGAGGTTGAATCGGCGGAGCCGCTCATCTGCCATCGTCGGGAGCATCTGTTGCACGAGGTAATACACCGACGCGAGCGAGCCGATCTTGCTGTAGCGATCGCCCTCGCCGGCGCGGGTGACGCCCGAGTCGAGGGCGAAGCGCCCGTCGGCCTTGCTCCTCACCACGACGAAGCCCGGGCCGCGATAGCCGCCCATCTTCGCCGTGACCCTCGTATCGTTCTCGACGCGGGCCCACGTGAGCCCGTCAGGGCCCTTGAGCTTCCACCCGGGGATCGGGGCCTCCGCTTCGCCGGGGTCGGCGGAGAGCGGGAGAGCAGCTCGTCGATGGGCCCACGCGAGCACCGCGGGGCGACGATACGAGCCGCGCAGATAGAAGCCCTCGCGGTAGCCATCGCCGTGCACGACCGACACGTGCGAGGCCGACGCGCCCGAGAAGGCCGCGAGCACCGCGGTGTCGTTGGTGTTGATGTTCGTCGCGTTGGTCGAGGCTGTCGACGAGGCCGTGTGATACGGCGTCGCGGTGCCCGCATACACGAGCACGGGCGTGTTGTTGGTGTCGGTGATCCACCCCGCGAGTCGAGGCGCGATATCGGCCTCTAAGGCCGCTGCGTTGGCCGCCGTCGAGGGCACGACGAGCGGCACGATCGCAGCGAACGCGGAGCCGTCCGGATCGTAGAATTGAGCGCGCAAAGCGTCTTGGGCGTCCCCGAGATCAGAGATCGTCGAGGTGGGGCCGGTGCCCGAAAACGTGAACGTGTCGCCCTTCGTGAAGGTGCCCGCATCGAAGGTCGCGACGACGTTCAAATACGGGATCGTGAAGGTCGCATCGCTGCCCGTGTGAGCCGACGTCGCGAGGCCGAGAGTCGCTTCGCCGGTGCTCGACGCGGAGATCGTCATCGTCACGCCCGAGCCCTTGGCGGTGCTGTAGAGCTCGAAGTAGCTCCCCGTCGAATCCTCTGCCACCCTCGCGCGCACCGCGAGAGGAGCCGCGATCGCCAAGGTGTTGAAGGCATCGACGAGCGTTTGCGCCGTCGTCGGGCTCGACGCGAAGGTGATCGTCGTCGCGCTGGGCGCACTGAAGATCAAGGTCAAAGTGTTCATCGCGGGGACCGAAGAGGCGATATTCACCGTCCCGCGGATCACCGCCGGCCCCTCGTCGGGGATCGTGAGCGCGTATTGGTAGGCGCTCCCGCCGTCAAGGTTGTACTCCAAGAGAGCGACGTTGTTCGCTCCGCCGCGGGTGATCTCCCCCTTGAATGTGAATGAGGCGAACGGCCCGAGCAAAGCGTCGTCGAGCGCGACGGTAAACGTAGCTCCCGAGCCGGTTTGGGTGACCGTGTTATTCAGGCTCCCCCACGTCGGCGTCGAGGGGCACACGAGGCAACCCACGCCCGAGCGACGGATATGGAACGCGAGATCGTCGAGCACGTCGCCGCCGAGCGCGCCGGTGATCGCCGCGGGGTCGTCTCCCGGATTCACCGCGTACACCTGCCCGACCGTCGCGCCGGGCAAAGGCCCGATGTACGCGACGACGTTCGCCACCGATGCGGGCTCCGCGCGATCACCGGATTTGACTGTGACAGAGAAGAGCGGCACGAGAGCCTCCTATGAGATCACGACGGGGGGCATGGGCGACGGACTGCCCGCGTCGCCCGTGGCAGAGATCAGCGACGCGCCGACCGTCACGGTAGAGGGTTGGTGCGTCGTGAAGTATTCGCGGTAAATGGGCCCGCGCAAAACCACCTTCGCGACGGTCCGATAGATGCGCGCTGCAACGCTATCACCCGAGACGGGGATAGGCTTCGAGGCCGACGCGTCGAACGCGAGCGGCCCGAGCAGATCGAGCAGCTTCGCGAACAGCACGAGCACCGCTTGACGGAGCCGCGCACGCGAGGGCATGCGGATCGAGACAAGCCACGTCTCGCGATAGCCGCCGACGGCATCTCCGTCGTCGGGCTCGATAGGGCAGTTGGGAAGAGTGGTAATCCAATCGTCGGCCTCATACCACGTGAGCCCCGGCTCGACGCTGTTCTCCGCGTCGGCTTGTGTGCCCGGCACGACGCGGACGCCCATCGGCGCGAAGGCCGTTGTGAGCTGCGCGAAGAGCGGCGCGAGGTGGTCCAAGCCTTCGTATCCGGCCGCGAGGCTCATACGACCTCATCGAGCGGATAGAGCTCGCCGCCCCCGATGTACTCGAATCGTGCGCCCGCATCTGCGACGAGAGGCGTTTGATCCACGACGCCGCGGATCGGCGTACCTCGTCGCCAGCTTTCGAGCCGGCCTTCGTCGTATGATCGACTCGAATACACGTCTTGACGGTCGGCCGCGAAAGCGGGGTTGTTCAAGCCGAGCACGGGAATTGCTCCGCGCGCCGCACACCGCGCTACGACGCCGACGATCTCCTCGGGATACTTGCCGTCCACCTGAGCAAACGGCGGAGAGTGCGCCACGGCCGCGCCATCGACGACAGCGGACCAATGAGCGCACAAGCGACGAATCACCGGCACGGGCGACACGAGGATCGCCACCACGCCGACGCCGGTCGATGTGATGTTGACGGGCGCGCCGTTGGCGCTCGTCGAGACCTGGAACATATCCCCGCCAACGGGGATCGCATAATAGAGAGTCGTCGCGGAGAGCGGCGAGGGGAGCGACGTTGCCGGCCCGCCGAGGATCGGGTCGCCCTCAAGAGAGAAGCGCAGTTCGTCGTTGAGGGAAAGGCCGTGAGCGGAGAGGAGCACGGTGTCGCTCGCCGCATCGACGGTCACGATGCGCGGAGACGGGACGAACGCCGGCGCCCGCATTGCGAGCGCATAAACGTCCGTCTCATCCGCGTAAGCGACCATCGCATCACTCCATCATCCGCCGCGGTGTTCGGTGATCACCTGGGGGAAGGCCGCACCACCGTTGCAATCCATGTCGGCCTTGATCAACACCTCTTCGTTCAAACGCGCGTATTCGCTGCTCTCGTCGAAGACGTCGACCGTAGGAGCTCCGCCGTTCTCGATCATCATGCCGAAGGCCCGCGCCTCCGTCGTCGTCGAGAAAGACCACCAGTGATCTTTCCCCGCGCCCGCGCCCAAAAGCCACGGATGGCGATCGAGCCATGACGTCGTGATTGCGACGATCCCGCCCTCGATGGCCGTCATATGCACGTTCGTCACGCCGGCCGACGCGTCGTTCACCGTGCTGTCTTCGAGCACGATGGTTCGTTTGAACATGCGATCGAATTTCTTTCGCATCTTCGTCCCGCCGAGCACGTAGGTGATCTCTTGATCGAGCCCATAAGTGCCGTCTGGGCCGGGGCGCTTATACATGATCTCTTTGGCGTACTCGAGCCCATCCGCGTCGAAGTTGGCCGGCGTCGTGACGCCGTGCGTGACGAGGTTGTCGAACGTCGTCGTGATGTCGGGATCGTTGAAGTTGCAGAGGTGCCCGGTGCCGATGAGCGGCACGCCCTGCAACGTCTTCGTTGTCGTCGTCGCAGCGAAGAGGAGCTCGGTGAAGATCATCCCCGGCGTGCGACGTGCGGCGAGCATCTGCGCGCCCAATCGATCGGGCCAACCGTTGAAGCCGTCGTATTTGATATCGTCGAGCGGAATCCCGCGATCGAGATACCAGGGCTCGCGCGCGAGCAATTGATACGTGAGCTTGGGCGGCCGGCGCGCGACGCGCGGCCCGACCTTGCGCCGGAACGTCGAGAGGTCCTCCATGTCGACGACGAGCTTGACGGCCTCGACCTCGGGCCGAATCACGATCGAGCGGATGAGCGGCATCCACCACTCGCGCGGCTCCGCGCCGGGGAGCAGACGCATCCATGCCGCGTCGATCTGGATCGCGAGCTCGCGAGTCGCCGCCGAGCGGTGCCCCTTCCATGTGATGCCGGGTCGTGCGAGAGCCATTGTCTCTTATCTCCTCACCAGTTGGTCACGTGGACGTCGACGGAGGACACGTCCGCCGCGTTCGTCGTCGCGTCGGCCTTGAACGCTTTCGCGATCACGATCGCGGTGCCCGCCTTGCCCGCCGTCCGATCCCCCACGGCCGCTTTGTAGTCGATCGTGTTGGTCACCGTGTTGGGCGTGTTGGGCGTCACCTGCACGTCGCTCTTCGTCGTCGAAAACAGGAAGAGCGGCTCATCCGGCGTCGTCGTCGAGCCAACACCGATCGTGAATACGCCGGCCGCGAGCGTCACCGTGTAGTGCTGAGATCGAGGATAAAAGGCGGGGTCGTGCGTTCCGACCGTCCATCCCCCGGTTTGCGTCGCCATCGCCTTCCACGACGAGCCGGCAAAGTAGGTGCCTTCGCTGATCTCGATTACGATCCCATTCGGGAGCTTCGCCGCGGCCGGCATATCGGCCGCTCGGGTGAGCGCCGCGGCTCCCGCGGACACCGCGCCAACCGTGTAAATACCGTTTTGCGTCGTCGTGCTTTGGCCTACGAGCAGGACGCGATCGCCTTCGACGTAGGTAATCCCGTCGTCGCTTGCGACGGTGAACGCGGCGAGGTCGGCTTGATTGTTGTACACGACGCCGCGCGCGACGCGCGATGCCGCTTGAACCAACGAATGGATCCCGGCCGCCATTGCCGCGCCCTCGGGGCCGATCCACGCGATACAATGGGTCGTGGGGCGCGCGTCGTCGAGACAGATAAAGAGCCCAGCAATCGAGCGCCCCGCGCCGCTCTTGGCAAATTCGCGATTGTTGTGCGCGTAGATCGGAGCGGGCTTATCGCCCACCACGAAGGCCGACGTCGAGAGCATGGGCACGCTGTAGACGCCGCACTCGACGTTCACGAGATCGGTATCGCTCGCGGCCGGCACGTCGTCGTCGAGCATGGCTTTGGTCGCGAAGCCGCCGGGGAGGAGCGTTGCCGCCGCCGACGCAACGACCAAAAGGCCGTTCGCGTCGCGCATCAGCATCCACCCCTTGTCGAACGATTCGGCCGCTTTGACGAACGCGCCGAGCATGCGGATCGGCGTCGGCGCGACGGGGGAGAGGGATACGGGTCCTGCTGCAGCGGCCATGTCAAATCGCTCCTTCGGGGCGTGCGCCCCTGTCGACGTTCTGCTCGGCGGCGCGCCTCTGCTCGATGGTCATGCCCGAGCGGCGCGCGCGCTCCGCGAGCCCGGCCTCGTCGTCGCCGCCGGCGCGGATCTTCGCGCGCGGAGCCGTGCCGCCCGGGCCGAGATCGTTGAGGCGCTCGTCGAGATCGGCGAGCGTGCCGCGCATCCACGACGCGCGCGGCGTGAGCTTCGAGACGTCGGCCTCCTCGGGATTCGCGAACGCTTGCGCCCTCGTGACCGCTCCGCGCACCATCGCAGCGGCGAGGCGATCGCGGCGAGCGCGCACGTCCTCGGCCGCGGCGCGGGCCTTCTCGTCGCCTTCGACCTTCGCGATCTTCGTCATCGCGACCATGCCTGCGGTGACGCGCAAGAGCGCGCGATCGGCGCTCGTCTCGCCCGTCTCGCGGAGCACGTCGCGGCCGAGCTGCGCGAGCGTGGCGATCTCCAGTTGGCCCGCGATCGACGGGCCCCCCGCCGCCGCGAGCGCGGCTGGCGTCGGCTCGGGCATCGGCGTGGGAGCCTCGGGCGCGGGCGCGGCGGGGCGCTCTCCGCCGAGCGAAGAATCGGGGAGGAAGTGCACCGTGCCGTCGATCTCGACGCCGTAATACGGCCCGCACGCGGCGCTTTGCACCGTGCCCGTAGAGCCGACGATCGACGCGTCGGGCGCCTGGATCACCGTCACCGTCGCGCCGACTTCGAACATGGGCGCGTCGCCCTCGCCCATCTGCCCCTTGAGCTTCACGCTGCCTCCTTGAGCGCCGCGATCGAAGCCGCGAGCGCGATGGTTTCTTCGAGCGAGCCGAGCCCGTCGAGCAGGCCCGCCGCGACGGCTGACGCGCCGGTGAACGTGTCGGCGTTCCACCCGCGGATCACCTGCTCGTCGAGACGTCGCAGCGACGCGATCGACGCGACGAACTGCGCGGTGCCCTCGGCCGCACGAGCGTCGAGGCGTGAGCGGCCGAGATCGTCGAGCGGCTCGATCCCGCTTGGGACCATCTTGCCAGGCAAGCCTCGCGCGACGTAGACCTCGTGACCTTCTTTGGCCAGCGCGCCCGCGTCACCAACGTACGGGATACACGAGCCGATCGAGCCTACGACGCACGAGCGCGGCGCATAAATTCCGTTTTTGCAAACGCCAGCGAGGATCCAATACGCGGCCGACGTCGCCCATTCGTTGGCGTAGCCGAGCACCGGAATCGAGCGCGACGACGCGAGCGCGGACATTCGCAAGATCGTTTGTTCGAGGCCGTTGTGATCTCCGCCGATCGAGTCGATGTCGATGACGATCGCGCCCGTCGCGGGGTCGTTCGCTGCGCGCGCGAAGCGCGCCTCGATCGCGTCGTAGCCGTCCGTCTCGCCGGTGCAATCCCAGATCGACGCGCGCTGTTCGAGCACGCCGCGCACCTCGACGACGGCGACCTGTGATCGTGCGGGAGGTGCTCCGCTCGCGGGGTACGCGCCGATCGCGCTCGTGCGCGCGGCTGCGAGATACGCGGGCGACGCGGCGGCCGATGCGCGGCGCGGGTGGAGCGCGTAGCCGCGAGGTCGGCGACCTGGTTGCCGCGACACCTGACCGAGCGCGACGGCGACGAGCACGCCCGAGCGGTAGGCGGCGAGGAGGCGGTCGGTGACTCGAAGAGGTTCGCGCGGCACGAGCTCGTCGCGCGCGGAGGGTTACGGGCCGAAGAGCCCTCCCGAAAAATCAAGACCTTTCGGGCACCGCGAGCGGTGCACAAATACCAGCACGCCGCGGATCCGCTGTCAATCGACTCGACGCCAAAGGCGGACCGCAAAGGGGGCTAGGTCGCGTTTTGCGGTCCAGGGGGAGCCGCGGGGGGGGTCGGCTGCGCGGGCGCGTTCTGCGCGGGCGCGGGGGCCGACGCGGCACCGCCGGGCGCGATCCACTCGCCCGCCGCGTTCGTTGTCCACCCCGCGGCGATGCGCGCGCGGAGGTCGGGCGCCGTCACGAATCCGTACGGCGCGGGCTGCTCGCCCTTGCGTCGCCGCTGTTCGTTGACGGTGATCACGCCCGCGTCGAGGTCGTACGCGAAGACGCTGTCGCCGGCCGCTGCGCTCGACGAGACGACGGGCACGGCAAGCCCCGCCGTCTCGTAAATCTGAGCAACGCGAGCATCATCCATCACCACGCCCGCGGCGCGCTCCGCGGTGATCTGCTCGGCCGCTGCTTTGCCGGCGGCGAGCTGCGCGGTGCGGTGAGCGTCGAGCGCGGCGCGGCGTTCGTTGGCCGCCTTGCGTCGCGCGTCCTGATCGACGTCGGGGAGCACCGCGACGAGGCGCGGGGCCTCGACGTCCGCGCCGACATTGAGCCGCGCGAGCACTTCGAACAGGTTGGAGCACGCGAGCGCGAACGCGCGCACGTCCTCGCGCGTGAGATCCTGGGGCACGCTCTGCGCGGTCGGGTCGTTGTAGACGTCGCCGCGCGAGATGGTCGCGTCGTGCCCGAGCAGCGCCCACGCGACCATGCGAGCCTGTTCGTCGGTGACCTGCGGGAGCAAATCGCCGGTGCGCGACGTGACCTCGAAGGGATACACCTTGCCACCTTTTCGATGCACACCCGCCGCTTGCTTCGTGCCGAGCGCCTTCACCATGGCGAGCATGTCTTTGCCCTCTTGCTCGTCGGGTGAAACTTCATCGGGCAGCTCACAAAGCGGCGACGCCTTGCCCATCGTGTCGATCATGTTGGCGAACGCGCGCCGCGCGCGCATGCCCGCGATGAAGCTCATGTCGAGTGAGATCGCCGCGCCGTCCTCGTGAGGGCGATCGCCCTCTCCAACGACTGTCCAATGCCCATCGGTCGAACCCGGCTTTGGGAGCGGGAGGTAATTCCCCGTCGCGTCGATCGCGTAATAGCCCTCCTCGTCGACGCCGTTCGCCACGTATTCGACCGCGCCAAGCGGCCATCGCTCGATGCTCTCGATCTCGTGTCGCAGCGTGATCGGGTTCACGCGGATCGGGTGTTGCCACACCGAAAAACCCATCATCGCGAGGTCGCGAAACGTGCTCTTTTGCAGGCGCGCAAGAGGGCCGCGCGCTGCTCGTCGTGAAGCGTCGCTGCGCGCATCATCGACGGGATCCTCTTCGCTGCGCGGCTTCTCGGGCTCGACGTGATCACCGAACCAAAGCACTTGGGCGGCCTCGGTTTCGATGCGCCCGGGCGCGCGCGTCGGGCCGGTGACGCTGTACTCCGCGGAGCGCGCCGCGCTCACGCGTTGCGCGAGAGCCGCGCGAATCGGCGGGTAGCGCGGGAGATCCTTGGTGAGCTGATTCGACGCGTAGAAGCTGCCGCGCATGTGCGACGCGACGGCGCCGCTCGCAAGCTCCGCGTTCCAGCCCGACGCCCAAGCGACATCCACGCCGCGCTGCGCGTCGATCATTTCGGGCGTGAGATTCAGCGGCGGGGGCATGGTCTACCTACGCGCGAGAGGTTCGCGCAACAGAAAATCTTTCGCTCGCTCTTCGTTTTTCGCCACGTGGCGCGCTATGTCAACAAGCACTTCGTCGGGTCGGCGTCGAGCGATCGCGTCGCAATAGGCTTCCGCCGCGCGCAGATCGTCGACGGTGAACGCGGGGCTCGGTGGGCCGTTCCAGAAGTTCACGGTCATGCGATCACCTCTACACCAAATCACCCGAGAACGCAGGGGCGGGCATCGAGCGGTTCGCCTCGCCGATGCCGCGGCCGGCCTCGCGCGCGGCCTCGCGACGTCGCGCGTGCT
>CAYTJL010000050.1:29613-46787 GCA_964437785.1 uncultured Polyangiaceae bacterium | reverse complement strand
GTAGCCGGTGGGCGCGCCGCCCGCGCCGCCGCCGCCGCCCGCGCCGCCGCCGCCGCCCATGCCGCCGCTCGACGACGAGGTCGAGGTGGAGGTGGAGGACGACGAGCTCGACGACTGGATGCACTGCCCGATGCTCGAGTCGATCGAGGTGCAGCTCTGGCCGTCCGGGCAGCCGTTGCCGCCCACGCCGCGGCAGCCGTCTTGGCATTGGCCGGTCAAGTTGTTGCAGACCATGCCGCTCATCGGGCCGCCGCACTCGCTGTCCATCGTGCACGGCATGTCGTCGCCGCCGTGGCCCGTGGTCGGATCCTGTTCGCCTTGATCGACCGCGCCGTTGTGGTTCTTGTCCTCGTCGCCGTCCTTGACGCCGCCGTCGTCCGTGTCGGGATCGAGCGGCGAGGTCTTGGTGGTGCCGTTGTCCGCGTCGGCGATGCAGAGGTTCTTCGTCGTGTCCGTGTCCGGGTTCGAGCAATCGAAGCCGAGCTCGGTGCCGTCGAAGAGGCCGTCGTCGTCGCTGTCGGGATCGAGCGCGTTGATGAGCGAGTCGCCGTCCGTGTCGACGCTCGGGTTGGGCTCGAGGCCGTCGATCACGCCGTCGTCGTCCGAGTCCGCGTCGTCCGGGAAGGTGCCGAGCGTGCCCTCGAGCCCGTCGCCGAGCCCGTCGAAGTCGGAGTCGAGGATGGTCCCGTCGTCGCCGCCGTTGCCCTGCGTGGGATCGCTCTCGCCGAGGTCGGGCGCGCCGTTCAAGTTGAAGTCCTCGGAGCCGTCGCTCGCGCCGCCGTGATCCGTGTCCCAGAGGATGGGCGAGGTCTTGGTCGCGCCGTTGTCCGCGTCGGGCTTGCAGAGGTTCTTGGTGGTGTCCGTGTCGGGGTTCGAGCAGTCGAAGCCCATCTCGGTGCCGTCGAAGAGCGCGTCGTTGTCGCTGTCGACGTCGAGCACGTTGATGAGGCCGTCGCCGTCGGTGTCGGCCGTGGGGTTCGGCTCCAGGCCGTCGATCACGCCGTCGTCGTCGGTGTCCGCGTCGTTCGGGTTCGAGCCGATGCCGATCTCGAACGCGTCGCTGAGGCCGTCGCCGTCGCTGTCGATCACGCTCGCGTCGTCCGCGCCGTGGCCCGTCGTGGGATCGGTCTCGCCCGGATCGAGCTTGCCGTTCCTGTTCGTGTCCTCGGAGCCGTCGCTCACGCCGCCGTCGTCCGTGTCTGGATCGATCGGCGAGGTCTTGGTCGCGCCCATATCCGCGTCGGGGATGCAGACGCCCTTCGACAGATCGGTCGCGGAGTTGCTGCAATCGAAGCCCATCTCGGTGCCGTCGAAGAGCCCGTCGTTGTCGCTGTCGGGGTCGAGCACGTTGATGAGGCCGTCGCCGTCGGAGTCGACCGTGGGGTTCGGCTCCAGGCCGTCGATGACGCCGTCGTCGTCGGTGTCCGCGTCGTTCGGATCGGATCCGATCGAGACCTCGAAGGCGTCGCTCAGGCCGTCGCCGTCGGAGTCCATGCTGAGCACGTCGTCGAAGCCATTTCCGAGCACCGGGTTGGTCTCGCCGAGATCGACCACGCCGTTGCGATTGAAGTCCTCGGAGCCGTCGCCCACGCCGCCGTCATCGGTGTCGGGGTCGAGCGGGTTGGTCACGGTCGCGCCGTTGTCCCCGTCCGGGATACAGAGGTTCTTCGCGAGATCGGTCGCGGGGTTGCCGCAGCCGAAGCCGAGCTCGGTGCCGTCGAAGAGGCCGTCGTTGTCGCTGTCGGGGTCGAGCACGTTGATGAGGCCGTCGCCGTCGGTGTCGATCGCGGGGCTCAGCTCCATGCCGTCGAGCAGGCCGTCGTCGTCGGTGTCCGCGTCGAACGGGTTCGAGCCGATCGCGATCTCGAACAGATCGCCGAGCCCGTCGCCGTCGGAGTCGAGCGCCGTGTTGTCGTCGGCGCCGTTGCCCGCCACGGGGTTCGTCTCGCCGGGATCGACCACGCCGTTCTTGTTCACGTCCTCCGCGCCGTCGAGGACGCCGCCGTTGTCCGTGTCGGGATCGAGCGGGTTGGTCTTGGTCGCGCCGTTGTCCGCGTCGGGGATGCAGTGCAGCGCGGCGAGGTTGGTCGCGGGGTTATTGCAGCCGAGGCCGAGCTCGGTGCCGTCGAAGAGGCCGTCGTTGTCGCTGTCGGGGTCGAGCGCGTTGATGAGCCCGTCGTTGTCCGAGTCTTGATCGAAGCTCGGCTCCGCGCCGTCGAGGACGCCGTCGTCGTCGGTGTCCGCGTCGTTCGGGTTGGTGCCGATCATCAGCTCGATCGCGTCGGGGATGCCGTCGCCGTCGGTGTCGGGCGGGGGCATGTCGTCGGCGCCGTGGCCGACCGTGGGATCGCTCTCGCCCGGGTCGAGCACGCCGTTGTGGTTCGCGTCCTCGTCGCCGTCCTTCTTGCCGCCGTTGTCCGTGTCGGGGTCGTACGGATCGGTCACGGTCGCGCCGTTGTCCCCGTCGGGGATACAGTGCATCGCGGCGAGATCGGTGTCGGGGTTACCGCAGCCGAGGCCGAGCTCGGTGCCGTCGAAGAGGCCGTCGTTGTCGCTGTCGGGGTCGAGCGCGTTGATGATCGCGTCGTTGTCCGCGTCGCCCGTGGGGTTCAGCTCTTGGCCGTCGGGGACGCCGTCGTCGTCCGAGTCTTGATCGAGCGGATCGGTGCCGATCATGACCTCGAAGACGTCGGTGAGGCCGTCGCCGTCCGCGTCGGTGACGGCGGTCACGACGAGCGGCTGCGCGCCGGGCGTCGCCGCGTCGTTGTCGGTGAGGAAGTTGACCGACGACGTGAGCAGCGACGCTTGGTTCGCGATGGTCGTCGTGCCGAGCCCCACCATCACGCGGAACACGATCGTGGTCGTTTGGTTCTGGTTGAGCGTGCCGCCGTTCGTCGCGTTGGCCGCGGCGCCCGCGCGCACGACGACGGTGTTGCCCACGATCTCGCCCTGATCGTCGCCGGGCGCGTCGGTGAAGTTGCCCGGGTTGGGCCCGGTCGCGATCTGGATCGAGCCCGGCACGTACGTCGTGCCGGCCGGGATCGTGTCGGTGATGACCAGGTTGCTCGCGGACGCGGAGCCGGTGTTGACGACGGTGATCGTGTACTCGAGGATGTCGCCGAACGCGATCGAGCCGCCGTTGAGGTCGACGACGCTCTTGCTCGACGTCGAGAGGTTGGCCGTGCCCGCGGGCGGATCGGTCGAGATCGACGCCGCGAGGAAGTTGATGAAGTACGTGTCGCTCGTGGTGTTGGCGGAGACGTTCGCGCTGGTCGCGCCCGCCACGAGGTTCGAGGTGACGTCGACGACGCCGATGTCGAAGCTGCTCATGCTGTTGGGCGCGCCCGTGAGCTGAGGCAGGTCACCGACCGGCGAGAACGCCGCGCCGAGCACTGATTTGGAGCTGTTGAAGAAGTTGTTCGCGGGCCGGATCGCGTCGGTGAGCGCGGTGCCGTTCCACGTGAGCGAGTCGCCCGTGTTGGCGTCGTCGCCGTCGAACGCGATGAAGCCCGCCCTTCCGTTGATGCCCGCGCTCGGCACGGTGAAGCCCGAGATCGCCCACGGCACCGACGTGCCGATCGCGACCGGATCGAGCCCGTCGTAGACGGTGAGCTGGCGCAGCGGATCGGCGGCGCGCTGGTAGAGCACGACCATCCACCACCCCGCCGCGACGACGCCGACGTTGTCGTCCGAGAAATCGAGCGCGTCGACGCCGCTCACGCTGTAGGCGCCCGATCCGTTCGCTTGCACGAGCGACGTGACGTCCGCGACCGACTGGTAGAAGTTGTTGACGCCGAGGCCGTTCGAAACGAGCGACGAGAGCGCGGTCACGTTCGAGGTGAAGCCGCCCGTGCGGTTGAGCGTGACCGTGGTGTCCGCGAGCGCGTTCGGCGTGTTGCGCGCGCCCCAGTAAAGGAAGGCTTTGGTGACGACCGCGCCCACGGGCAGGGAGAGCACCGCGGTGGTCCTCGCCTGCGCGGGCACGTTGGCGAGGGTCGCGTTGGCCTGCCCGTTCGCGGGGTTGTCCGCGATCCAATACACGTCGGGCGCGGTGTCGGAGGTGTTCATGCCGCACATGCCCACGGTGCCGACGACGGGGGCGGGCACGCTCGCGTCGCAGTCCTGCGCGAGCGTGTTGCCGATGAGGATGAAGTCGCCGTTCTGCACCGCCTGCGCGCGCTGCACGGGGGCGGCGAGCGCGGCGGCGGGCACCAGCGACGCGAGCGAAACGCCCACGAAAGAAGCCAGTTTAGGGAAGGTTCTCATGATAAGTGGTCCTCCGGGTTTACTTCTGGGCCTTCGGCTTCTTCTCGAGGATGACGAACTGGACGCGCCGGTTCTTCTGGCGGCCCTCGTCGGTGTCGTTGCTCGCGATGGGTGAGTTCGGTCCGAAGCCCTTCGCGGTGAGGCGGCCCTTGTCGATGCCGCGCTTGATGAGCGCCTTCATGACCGCGTCGGCGCGGCGCTGGCTCAAGAGCTCGTTGTGCTGCTTGTTGCCGCGGCTGTCGGTGTGGCCTTGCACCTCGAGCTTGGTGAGCTCGGGGTGCTCCTTGAGCACGCCCGCGACCTCGTCGAGCAGCGTGTCGCTCACCTTCTTGATGGTCGCCTTGTCGGTGTCGAACTGCACCTGCTCCAGGATGAAGATCTCCTTGTCCGACACGCGCACGGCCTTCGGGCAGCCATTCTTGGTCGGATCGGGATCGGCCACGCCCTTCTCGTTCGGGCACGCGTCCTTGTCGTCGCGGAAGCCGTCGCCGTCCGTGTCCTTGGGGCAGCCGTTCTCCTTGGGATCTTGGCTCGGGAAGCCCTTCACGTCGGGGCACGCGTCGACGTCGTCGAGGATGCCGTCGCCGTCGCGATCGGGCGGGCAGCCGTTGGTCTTCGGGTCTTGCGTGGCGACGCCCTTCACGTCGGGGCACGCGTCGGCGTCGTCGGGGATGCCGTCCTGATCGCGATCGCGCACCGGGCAGCCGTGCTTCTTCGGGTCGTCGCTCGGCACGCCGTACTCGTCGGGGCACGCGTCTTTGTCGTCGGCGATGCCGTCTTTGTCGCGGTCGCGGAGCGGACAGCCGTGCTTCTTCGGGTCGTCGCTCGCGATGCCGGGCTCGTCGGGGCACGCGTCGTCCTTGTCGAGGATGCCGTCCTTGTCGCGGTCTTCGGGCGCCTTCTTTTGCTCGGGCGTGTAGGCGATCATGAAGACGCCGCGGAAGTCCGGCGTGCCGATGCCTGCGGTGAAGCCGGGGCCCACGCCGAGGCCGAGCTCGAGGTCGCTGATGACGCGGTAGCGCGCGCCCACGAGCGCCTCGAAGTTGATGTTGCGCTTGCTCGCGCTCTCGAGCGTGAAGGCCGCGTTGAGCTCCGGGCCGATCTGCAGGCGGCGGCTGTCGAGCAGGAGGAAGCCCACGCCCGCGCCCGTCTTGATCATCGTGCCCTGCGTGACGCCGCCGTAGGTCTGGCCGCCGCGGATCTCGGGGCCCGCCGCGAACGACCACACCACGCGATCGCCGCGGCCGCCGAGGATGATCTGGGGCAGCCCGCGGAACGTGCCGTCGCTCACGTACGAGCCCTTGGAGCCCGTGGGGAACCAGAGGTAGCCGCCGATCGCGATTTGAAAGATGCTGTGGTAGTCGCCGTAGAGCCGCACGCGCAGGCCGAGGCGCAGGTCGCCGAACTCGGCCTTGCTCGGGGACTTGAACGCCGCGTCGAGATCGGTCCTGCTGTCGCCGCTCTGGAAGAGCGCGACCGGCACGTCCACGTTGATGTTGAGCCGGTTCCACAGCGAGAACGACCCGTTGAGGTGCAAGAAGAGCTGATTGTTGACGACGGACGCGATGTTGTCGTTGGTGTCCGTGGTGCGCAAAACCAGCGGGTTGTGCGCGTAGTCGAGGTACAGGCCCACGTGCGGCGTGATGTGCCCGGCCGCGAACGGCGACTGGACGCCAAACATCCGATCGCCCACCGGCGCTGGATCGAAGCGGTTCAACGCGAGCCCGTCCGCGCGCGCCTCCGTCGTGGCCGCGAGCAACGCGACGGCCGCAAAGGTGCTCCATACCCCATGTCTTGATCGCATGATCTCCACCTCTTCAGGGCGGCGGCTCCTCGCGAGCTCGCTGCCCATCTCGTCGACTTACCCTCGTGTCGTACGACGCAGGGCACGGCGCGCAGCACGCTCCGTGCCCGAGCCCGCTCACGCGGAAAGTAAGCCCCCCTGAGAACGTGGAAGGCGCGATTGCGGGCCGGGCGCATCATCTCGCTGATGCTTCGAGTCATCAACGACCATTCGGCGCCTCATCCTCTTAAAAAGCGGCCGGCAAGGGACGGGACGGGAGCACGTGCTTATGTCCGGGGAGGACGAGTTAGGTCAAAAGTGGGCGAAAATGGGCAAAACGCTCAAAAAATGAGCAGGGAGGACTCGTTAGCTCGAATCGTGCTTGTAAAGGGGGTGAGAGGGAAGATATGATGTTTCGTTTGGTCATCGCTCCTCCGCGACGAGCATGCCCGAGGCGATGCGGTCCATCACGACGTCGAAGCGAACGCGGCTGAAGCGCGAGCCGCTCGTGAGCCAATCGGTGTGCCGGCCGCCGCCCGCGAAGTGGCCGACGATGTCGAGATGATCGGCCTTGCCCGCCCAAAGGAGCTCACCCCACACCTGGGATGGGAGCGGGACGATGCCGTCGTTCGCGCCCTCCTCCGGCGGCTCGCCCAGCACCGCGCGGAGCGCGCGCGCGGCGGATCCGTCCTCGGGCGCGCACGGATAACGGTCGTCGCGGCGCGCGGTGATGTTGTAGAGCGTGGTGAAGATGGTGGTCGAGAGCGCGCTCCACGGCGATCGCAGCGAGCCCACGAGCGCGCGCGTGGAGGGGCGCGGCGCGAACGTAGCCACGCTCTGGTAGCGGACGCCCGGGCGATCGTCGACGCCCGCGTGGAAGAGGTCCATCGCCTCGGGCATGAGCTGGACGATGCCGCCTTGATCGTCGCGCAGGAGCTTGAGCCACGCGCGGAGCTCGCGGCTCGACGCCTCGTCGAGGACGCGGATCACGTTGTCGACGGTGCGATCGACGATCTCGACCTCGATGCCGCCGAGCTCGACGCGGCCGAACGCGGCCATGAGCGCGCTCGTGAGGGCGAGCGGCGGGGCGCCCATTTTGAGGGCGGCGACGGTCAACGCGCTCACCGCGTAGAGCAGGCGTTGTCCGCTCACGGTGGCGAAGAAGGCGGCGAGCGGCGTGCCGAAGTGAGGTGTGTTGACGGTGGTGACCGATCGAATCCTCTCGACCCATCGGGCGCGCGTCTCGTCGCCTTCGCCCAAATGGACGCTGGGCGACGCGACGAGCCTCGCGTCGAGCCCACCTGTGGAGTGGCCGAGCACGTGAATCGGGCCTTTGTCGCCGGCGGTCGCGCCGATCATGCGCGCGAGCTTGCCCGCGCGGCGGCGCACGGACGAGGTGGGGTGGACCTCGCAGACCCGCACCTCGACAGGGCGGTTGTGGGCCCGGAAGCGCTCGCTGAGCGCGCTCACCATGTGCTCGAAGTATTCGAACGACGCGAGCCTCGCGAACCCGAACATCCCCGGCGAGAGGTAAACGAACGAGGTGCTCTGCATGCGCCCGCGAGGCTACCTCCGAACGAAGAGCGCGCGAGCCCCAAAAACGTGGATGGATGGTGGATGCCAGTTGCGCGGCGCGCGGCGCGCGGGTATCACGAGGAGCGGAGGTGTGCGGTGAACAAAGGGGTAAAGTACGCAGCCATCGAGCTGTCGGGCGAGCAGTGGGGCCGGTTGAGCAAGGCCCTACAACATGCGTTTCCTAACTATGCGGCTCTCCAATCCTTTGTGACAGAGCAGCTCGGCCAAAATTTGGCCACGATTGCGGCGGAGGGCCCCCTGACCAAGGTCACCTACGATCTCATTCAATGGGTGCAGGCCAAGGGATGGGGTGGAACCATGGTTCAGGCCGCTCAGATCGTTCAACCGGACAACCCGAAGATCCAGGCCATCGCCGCCGAGCTGCTCGGTCAACGTATCCTGGTGCAATACCCCGACGCGCCCCCCAAAGCGCTGGTCGGCGAGGGGCTCGAGCGGGTCATTCGGACCAACCTGCATTTTGAAGACGCCGAGAAATGGTGGGCGGACATGGGGCGGATCCTCCCCAAGGTCTGCCAAGTCAGGGTTGATCTCGGGAGCAGGGAGGAGCGCGGCACAGGCTTCCTCGTGGCCCCAAACGTTGTCCTCACCAATTACCATGTCGTCGAAGGCGTCATCAACGACAAGAATGGCGGCGCCAAGATCGAATGCGTCTTCGATTACAAGCGTGATGGGAAGTCGAACGTCCTGAACCCTGGGAAGACGCACGAGCTCGCCCAAAATTGGTTGCTCGATGCCTCGGAGTACAGCCCCAAAGCCGGCGCCGCCGAAGGGGATGAGCCCTCGCCGGAGCAGCTCGATTATGCCCTCTTGCGCCTGTCCACCAACGTCGCCGGCGAGGCCCTTGGCAACAGCAATGTTCCCGGAGCCCAGGTGCGTGGTTATATCTCCATCGCTCAGCCCGAGCCGCCGCCGGACAAGGACGCTCCGCTCTACATCGTCCAGCACCCCAAAGGGGAGCAGCTCCAAATCGCGCTCGACACGCAGGCCATCCTCTGGAGGTCCAAGACCCGCGTCCGCTACCGGACCAACACCGAGCACGGCTCGTCGGGGTCCCCGTGCTTCGATGAGAAATGGAACCTCGTCGCGCTCCATCACTACGGGGATCCGAGCTTCAAGGCCGAATTCAATCAAGGCATCCCGCTCACCGCGATCGTCGCTCTCTTGAAGAAGCGCGGAAAGCTCGGCGATCTCGGCTGATAACGCTGTTCCTCTCGACGCGGCGCAACGAGGTGCCTCATGCCTTTGCACATCCCTCCGATCTCCCTCGACGGCGATCGGAGGAGGCAGCTACGGCTCGCGCTCGAGAGCGCCTCTCCAGGGTTCAGCGAGCTCGCTATCTTCATCCAAGAAGATCTCGCCATCAACCCGAACGTCCTTTATTCCTCGTCCGCGGCGCTCTCCGAGCGCGTCAGCGCGCTCATCACGTGGGCGTGCGCCAAGGGCAAGCTCGATGATCTCGTGCGTAAGGCGTTTGATCGATCCCCCGGCAATCCAGAGCTGACAGCCTTCCTCGAGTCCCTCCGCGGCCAACACGCCGAGTCCACGTGGATGGCGTCCGAGCGGGCGCGCCTCGAAGAGCTGGAGGCGTGTTTGAAGGATCTCTCCGCGCGGCGCGCCGCCGCCGACGCGGACGGAGACACGGCGCTCAGCGGCGAAATCACCCGAGAGCTGGTGGCGATTCAACGAAAGCTCCGCCGCGGCCCGACGCTCACCAAGGGCGAGCGCCTCGGGGGCGAGCGTGATGGGCTCGTCCTTCGCGACATCGTCGGGGAGGGGAGCTACGCGACGGTTTGGCAAGCGCATCATCCCTTCTTGCGCAAGATGGTCGCCGTCAAGGTGCTCCACGCGGAGGCCGCGCGCGATCCCAGCCGCGTCCATCGTTTTCGGCGCGGCGCCGTGGAGCTGATGCGGCTCAGCCATCCTCACCTCGCCCGCGTCTATGAGGCCGACGGGGAGCACGGCGGCTTTCACTACGTGGTGATGGATTATTATCCCAAAGGGGACTTGTTCCGCGCCGCCGCGCGGACGCTCAAGGGCGCGGCCCCCACCCGATCGCGCATCGGCCCGAGGGAGGCGCTCCTCGTCGTCATTCAAGCTGCGGACGGGCTCCGCTGCATCCATGAAAATGGCTTGATCCACCGCGACGTCAAGCCCTCCAACATCTTGATCGATCACGACGGCAGCGCCCGCCTCTCCGACTTCGACACGGTCTTCAACCCGCTCGACACCGGCGGCACCCACGTGGCGTTGGGCACGCCCGCGTACATGGCGCCCGAGGTCGTCACCACGCCGGCCGTCGCGAAGTCCGCCGCGGACATTTACTCCCTCGGGATGACCGCGTTGTTCGCCATCTCCGGGACGCTCCCTCCGATGAGCCACGAGTGGCGCAAGGCGCCGGCGCTCGATCACATCTATGTCCCCGAAGGCCTCAAGCGGGCGATCCTCTGCGCCATCGCGCCGCGACCGGAGAGTCGCTATCCCACCGTCAAGGCCTTTCGAGACGCGCTCGCGGAGGAGCACGAGAAGCTCCCCAACGACGATCCGCTCCAGGTGCGCCATCGCATCGACGCGTTCGAGCTGTTGATGTTCGCGTTCGAGCAGGGCAACGCCGAGCGCGCGCGCGATCTCTGGCCGATCGCGAAGGGGGTGCCGTCCGTCGCCAGCACGGGGCAAGCCGCGATGATCGCCGTCCGAGAGTGCGCCGCCAAGGGCCGCTCCATCACCGCGTCGGTGAATGAGGTTTGGCCGGGGCTCAGCGAGGCTTTCTTGGAGCGCCGGGCGAGCGCGCCGGAGGCGCCCGATCCCGTTCACCTCTCCGATCAAGGCGAGATGCTCGACACGCTCCTGCGCTTGCCGGATGCCTCGTTGGATGAGGTCGTCTTCCGGCTCGAAATGGAGCACCAGCTCATCGAGGCCGCCACGGTGGAGAAGACGTCACGTGATCTCGTGAAGGCCCTCGACGCCTATGGCAAGCTCGACGCGCTCGGGGAGGCGCTCTCGCGGATGCACATGAGCCCTCTCCGCGGCGGTCCTCCTCTCCCCAAGACGTGGCAGGAGGCCGCCCGGCTCCACCTCCACGCGACCTTCTTTACGGAGCGGCTCATCTCTTATGCGCCCTCCGTCGCCACCTCGCTCTTGACGTCGTACGTCGAGGCGCGCAGATACGAAGAGATATCCAGCAACGCCCACGATCTGTGGCGCGCGCTGCGGGCCTTGGCGCGGGATCCGACCCGCGTCGAGGAGCTTCACCGCACCTTCGATCATCTCATGAGGATCGTCCGCCGGCTGAACGAGCCATGGCCGCGCGCGCCCAAGCTCGATGATCGCAATCGCCTGCTCCTTCGCAGGATCCATCTCTTTGTCATGGACGAGCTCGATTGTGATCTCGCGACCGCGCTCGTCACCGCTCCTCTCGTCCCAAGTTGGGCGCTCCCCAAGAGCGATGTCCGCGCGGATCACCGCGCGCGCGTCGCGCTCCGGTGGCTGGAGGCGTGGAGCCCAAACCCAGCGGCGGCCCTCGAGACCATGCTCGCCGCGGCGGATGTGCCTTTGGAGACGCGTGGGCTCAGCGACCTCCTCTCCGCCCTTCAAACAGGCGATCTCACGGACGTGGAGCGCGTCGCGGAGCGGATCGGCAGGGTGGCGGTCACCCAGCCGGTGCACCGCGGTGAGAGCGGCCTCTCTCGGCTCCTCAAGGCCGTCGGCGCGGCGCTGGAGATCGATCACGGCGCCCGCGCGCCCATCGAGGTGGACCCGCCCTCTCACGCCGAGCTCTGCCGCTGGTATGAGCCGGGGGTCTTCGACGATCTGTGCTTTGCGATAGGCGCTGAAGCCCTCGATGGGAGTAGCCCCGCCGAGCGCGTGCGAGCGCTCATGCAAAGGAACGACCGCCACGCGGAGGGACGCCTCCTGCGCGCGAGCTTCGACGCGCTCGTCTCCGCGCGCCGGCGGCGATGGAGAGGGGACGCGCTCCTCCTCACCGCCGCGCAACCACGATCCGTCGAGCAGAGGGGCGAACAAGACATCGTATCTGCGCTCGCCGAGCGCGAGGACGACGCCATCGATCGGGTCCGCGATCGGCTCGGCGTCCCGGCCCGATCGATCCCTGGGCCCGAGGCCGCGAGGATCCATCGAGCCTTCGCGCTTCATCAATATTGCGACGCGTTCCCGCGGGGGCTCGAGGCGTTCCTCGAAGCGCTCCGCCGCGAAGATGTCTTGATCGATCGGGCGTAGCGTCAGCCCGGTTGGCGAAATGAGATGGGCGGATCGGACTCGGACGGTCGGCGCGTCGGAGAGGTCCTGTCGTCGAGCCGCGCCGCGAGCGCGAGCGTGCGCTGGTTCTCCGGGATGTTCTCCAAGAAGCTGCGGCGAAGGTCCCTGTCGTTGATGCGATGAGCGCGGATGAGGAGCCGCTGTTTTGCGCCGGCGAGGTGCGCGTCCGCCGAGCGGGGGCGCTTCATGGCGTCGAGCGTCCGCACGTAGGCGAGGCGGATCAACGCCTCTCCCTCCTCGACGCCGTCGAGCTCATCGAGGATCTCCATGGCCTCTTTGGCGAGCGCGAACGCCTCTGCGACGCGCTCCTCGTCGAGCAAGAGATCGGCGAGACCCGCCTTCGCGAGCGCGTGAAACGACGATCGCTCCGGGATCGCGATGACCGCCCTGAGCTCGGCCTCGGCCTTGTCGATCGCGCCCCTGCGCCGCTGGATCTCGGACAGGTAGATACGCGCGATCGATTCGAAGCGTTTGTACCCCTGCTTCACGCACTCTTTGATCGCCCAAAGCTCCGCCGCGAGCGCTTGATCCACGTCGCCGAGGCGCGCGAGCGCGAGGCCGAGGTTGACGCGCGCGGCGACCCCGAACGCGAGCTTCATCGGTTCGATGACGGGGAACGTGTCTTGGAGCACCTCGGCGGCGCGCGCGTACTCGCCGAGCTGCATGTACGCGTTTCCGATGTTCGCGCGCTGGAGACAAGCGTTTCGGATGTCGCCCGCCTCCGAGAACCCGGCGACCGCGGCTTCGAGGTTGTCGAGGTACTCGACGGGATCACCCGCCAACACGGCGAGCTCCGCCGAAGCCACGTGGAGCCACGCGCGCGCGAGCGGCCCGACGTCGCCATCGGACGCCGAGCGAGCCTCTTCGAACATCGTCTGCGCGAGGTCGGGCTCGCCGATGCGGAGCAGCGTGACGACGAGGCAGCAGAGCGTGCCGATCCGCGCGGAGCTGATCTCGTCTTTGAGCTGCGCCAAGCTCTCGTCCTTCGCGAGCGCGATAATCTCGTCGCGTTTGCCTTGATAGCCGTAGGCGATGGCCAAGTTGCTGAGCACCGCATACCAACTGACGCTCCCGGGGACGATGTATTGCATCGCGTCCAGGCCACAACGCTCGGACTCGGCGTACGCGCCGAGCCACCGCAGCGCGACGGCTTGCACGCAACGCATCCTCGCGTAGACCCTGCCCCCGGCGTTGAAGGTCGTGACGGCGCGCTCCGCCTCTTCGACCGCCTCGGCGAGCGCGTTGATGCGCAGCGCCTCTTCGGCGGCGGCGACGGAGGCCTCGAGCCCGGGCAGAGGGGATGTGTCGGCGAAGACGGCGTGATCGTCGCCGGTGAGATGGGCGCGGCTGATCGGGGGCTCCTCGACGGTCTCTTCGTCGACGGAGATGAATTCGACCTCGCTGGTGTTGGGGATTGAGCGCGCGTGGCGAATGCGCACCACCGGATCGCGGTGCTCCGCGACGCTCAAGAGGTCCTCCAAGAACAAGCGCATGCTGGGATAACGCTTCTTCACGTCGCGTTGGAGCGCGCGCTCGACGACGTCCGCGAGGGCCTTGGGCACCTCGGGCCGCAGCGCGTCGAGCCTCGGGACGTTGCCCTCCGCGAGCTTGGCGAGGATCGCGAACTGGGTCGGCGCGTCGAACGGGCAAGCCCCGTGGATGAGCTCGAAGAGCACGATCCCGATCGCCCAGACGTCCACGAGCGCGTTCGCGCGCTCCCCGCCCGCTCGCTCCGGGGCCATATAATGGATCGTGCCCCATTGTTTGCCGGGCTCGGTCGATTTGAAGGGATTGCCGTGGAGGACCTTGGCGAGGCCGAAGTCGATGAGCTTTGGGGTGAGCTGGCCCGCCGTGGTCGCGAGGAAGATGTTCTCCGGCTTGATGTCGCGGTGGATGATCCCGGCGTCGTGGGCGGCGACGAGCGCGCCCATGATGGGCAACAACACGTTGATCGCCTCCTCGTGCGGGAGGCGAATACGCTCCAAGAGCCGCTCTCTCAAGCTCATGCCTTTGAGGAGCTCCTGTACCAAATAATATGTCCCGTCTTGGCGTTTGCCGATCTCGTAGACGGTGACGATGTTCGGGTGATTGATGCGCGTCGCGGCGTGCGCCTCGCGGATGACCCGATTGGTTATATCGGCGTTGGCGCCGATGTTGGGGTGGAGCAGCTTGATCGCGACGCGGCGCGGGATGAGCGGCTCCTCCGCCTCGAATACGACCCCTGTTCCACCGAACCCAATTTGCCTGATTAGTGCGAATTTCCCGCCGACAAATGTCCCTGGGCGCAACGGACCGCTTACAAAAGTAGGAGGCATGGAGCCCCGTACCCTGATCACCGCGCGGGCTCCAGGAAAAAATGGCGCCTTCTTGCGCGGATGATCGCGACGAGGCTCGGTGGGGCCGCGGGCCCACCCACCCTCCAATCCACTCTACTTGGCGGCTTGGCTCGGCTCGCTCACGCAGCGGATCCCGAGGAACCCGCAGCGATACGTGACCTTGAACGCGGCGGGCCGATTGGCCTTGAGCGCGCTCGGGGTGCCGTCACGCCAGCTCCCGCCGCGGCCCACGCGATCGTTGCCTTTGCCGTCGGTGGGTGAGGTCACCCACTCAAAGACGTTGCCCGCGAGATCGTGAATGCCTTGCGGGCTGTCCCCGCCGGGCGTCGCGCCGATGGGGCACGTGGCCGTGCGCGCGTCCTTGCCGGACCAACATGCTTTGTCCGCGCCCGGCTTGTCGTTCCCCCACGGGAACTCCCGCCCTTCGGCGCCGCCGCGCGCGGCCCACTCCCACTCTGCGTCGGTGGGCAATCGCTTGTTCTGCGCCTTGCAATACGCGGTCGCCTGCTCGAAGTCGACGCACACGATGGGGTGGTTGCCTTTGTCCTTGGCGCCGAAGGTGGCTTGTGCCGAGCAGTTGAGGTTGTCCTGTGTGCATTTGCCGGCCTTCACGCAGGCGGCGTAGTCGTCGGCCGTCGTCTCGCTCTTATCCATGCAGAACGCGTTGACGCTCACATCACGTTTGGGGGGCCCCATCGTGTATTTGCCCGCGGGCAGGAGGGCCATGCCGTCGGGGCAGGGCGAAGCGGGCGCGGGCGGCGCGGAGGCGCTCGCGCTCGGCGCCGCCGTGGGCGCGGCCGTCGGAGGCGCGCTCGGCGGGGCGGTGGGCGCTTCGGATGCCGGAGGAGGCGGCGCCGTGGGCCCAGGCGGAGGCGCGTCCGGCGGCGAAGAGCCCGCGCACGCTGCGGCGACGACCAAGAGGGGGAGCAGCGCGGGCAGCGCGCGGGCGACGTGGAGCGACGGACGCATCCCCCTCCTATAGATCGGCTCGCGCCCGAGAGTCACGCAAGGGAATGAGAGCAATGAAACATTGTTTTCGACCCCGCTGAAGGGTTCTTTCGGCGAATCGCCCCGGGGAAACCGATCCCTCCCTGATCGTTCGAAAAATCGTTTCGGCATCACTCTTGCGGACGCGTTGCGCTCATGGACGCGCATTCGTACTCCCACGGGCAAAAGGCCGCCGACGCCTCGAATCAAGACTCCACCACGACCTCGCACAAGGTCGAAAAGCCGGAGGTTCCCCCGCCGCCGTACGCGATCCTCGACGATTGGCCCACCATCCAGGTGATCAGCCGCAGGTACATCGATCAGGTGCTCGCCCGCACCAACAACAACAAGACCCGCGCCGCCGTGATCCTCGGCATCGATCGCCGCACGCTGAACCGCATTCTTGCGCGTGAGCGCGCAAAGAAGGCCGCGGCGGCGAAGGCGGCGGCGGCCGCGGCGGCGAAGGGCGGCTGAGCCGCGACCCGCGCGCCGGCCCTCCCGCGTCGTTTCTGGGCCGGCACGCGATCGAGGCCGAGCTTCTCTTTACGGCCGCTGCGCGCTATGAGGACCGGCGATGGACGAACGCCCTTCGGCCCTCGCCAGGTTCGGGCGCCGCGCGCTCTTGGGGGTCGTGTTGATCGGCGTGGGCATCGGCGGGTACGCCGCGTACGCGTCTTTGAACAAGCCCACCACGTTTACGTACCGCACCGTCGCGGTCGAGCGAGGGCGCGTCGTCGCGCGCGTCACCGCGACAGGCACGCTCTCCGCGCTCGTCACCGTACAGGTCGGCGCGCAGGTGTCGGGCCGCGTGCAGCAGCTCTTCGCGGACTGGAACACGCAGGTCAAGAAGGGAGAGGTCGTCGCCAAGCTCGATCCGCAGCTCTTCGAGGCCGCGGTCGCGCAGACGCGGGCCAACCTGTACGCGGCCGAAGGCAGGCTCAAGCGCGCGCGCGCCGAGTCCGAACAAGCCGCGCGCGTCTACGAAAGGGCCAAGACCATGCACGCCGGGGGCCTTGTCTCCAAGGCTGATCTCGACGTCGCCGAGACCGCGAAGGTCGTCGCCGAGGCCTCCATCGAAGAGGCGAAGGGCTCGGTCGAGCAGGCCCGCGCGGCGCTCCACCAAGCCCAAGTGAACCTCGGCTACACGACGATCCTCTCGCCCATCGACGGCGTCGTGATCTCGCGCGCGATCGACGTCGGGCAGACCGTGGCGGCCTCGCTCCAAGCGCCCGTGCTCTTCACCATCGCCGAGGACCTCACCAAAATGCAGGTCGACACCAACATCGCCGAGGGCGACGTCGGCAAGATCCGCGCGGCGATGGAGGCGACGTTCGTGGTCGACGCGTACCCGAGCCGGCGCTTCCGCGGCACGATTCGGCAGGTCCGCAACGCGCCGCAGACGGTGCAGAACGTCGTCACGTACGACGCGGTGATCGACGTAAACAACGCTGATCTCGCGCTCAAACCGGGCATGACCGCGAACGTGACGATGATCTACGCGAACAAAGAGGACGTGCTCAAGATCCCCAACGCGGCGCTCCGGTTCAAGCCGCCTCCGGCGCTCGCGGGCAGCGGCTCGGCGTCCGCCGGCGCCGCTCCCTCGTCACCCCCCGCGGCGCCGCCGCCCGCTGTTACAGGCACGGGCACGGGCCGGCGAAGGCGCGAGGGGGGCGGCGAAGGCGGGCCTCCCCCCATGGGCGGCGAGGGGAGGCGAGGGCGGGAGAGCGCCGAGAAGACCGTTTGGGTGTTGCGCGGCAAGGTCCCTGTCCGCGTCGACGTCAAAGTGGGCTTGTCGGACGGCACGGTCACCGAGGTGACCGAGGGTGATTTGCGCGAGGGCGACGAGCTCATCATCGAGGCGACGAGCAGCGATGATCCCGCGGCGCCGGCGCCGACGTCACGGCCCAACACCGGCGGGCGAATGCGTATTTGAG
>CAYTJL010000050.1:9693-29513 GCA_964437785.1 uncultured Polyangiaceae bacterium | reverse complement strand
GCGGCGCCGGCGCCGACGTCACGGCCCAACACCGGCGGGCGAATGCGTATTTGAGATCAGCGGCCGTGCGGCTGCGAGAAGAGCCACACCGGCCCACCGATCATGATCACCGGCACGAGCCCCACGAAGAAGCCTACGACCGCGTCGCGAAACATCGCGTTGCTCGAGGATCCGGCCCCGGGGATGACGCGCGCGACGAGAGCGCCGCCCGTGTGATCGCGGAAGGGGTGAGCGCCCTTGTCCGCGCGGACGATCACGTGCTCGGGGATGCCGCCCGACGCCGACACGAAGAGCGGCGGATCGGCGGTGTCGCCGCGCTCCTCATCACTTCTCTCATCATCGCTCTCACTCCGTGCTTTGATCGTGAGCCCCGCCGTCAAACCGTCGTTCACCCGGCGGAGCCAAGAGGCCCTTCGCGCGTTGAAGAAGAGCGCGAGCCCCAGCGCCAAGGCCCCTACGATGACCGTCGGGACGACGCGCGGTGAGAGCTTGGTTTGCGCGATCGCGAAGCACGGAGCGAGGAGCGACGTCGCGGCCACGGCGTAGAGCCGAGGGACGAAGTCGAGCGCGCGCGCCTTTTGGATACGATGATAAACGACCGCGGCCGGAGCGAACGACGAGCTCGCGAAGAAGCCGAACAAGAGCCCTTGTTGCGCCTCGCCCCACGCGATCTCGCCGAACGATCGCGCGCGGGCGCTCACGAGCGGCGAGGCGGCCAACATGACGATCGCGCCGCCCGCCATGGAGAGCGCGAACGCGCGCCCAAACGCACCTCCGTAGGAGCCGCTCCGCGCGACGATGGGCCCTGCGAAGAGGCCGAACGCGGCCGCGGCGAGCGTCACGAGCGCGCAATAACGTAGGACGTCGGCGGAGCGACCATCGTTGAAGACCAAGAACAGGAGGAGCGAGAGGCCCGCGGCGTGCAGCGCGATCGCGCCGCCGAACGCGCGATCCAGGCGGACACCGAGCGCGGGATCGACGTCGGCGCTGGGCGCGGGCGCGCTCATCCGCGGCGATCGTCGGTGTCGATCTTGCCGTCGCGCATGGTGACGATGCGCGGCATCGCCTCGGCGAAGGCGAGGTTGTGCGTCACGACGACGATGGTCGTCCCGTGCTTCTTGTTGATCTCGAAGAAGAGGTCGTGCATCGCGGTGCTCGTCGCCGAGTCCAGGTTGCCGGTGGGCTCGTCGGCCAAGAGCAGCTTGGGCGAGAGCACGAGCGCGCGCGCGAGCGCAACGCGCTGCTGCTCGCCGCCCGACAGCTCGCCGGGCCTGTGCGTGGCGCGCGGCGCGAGCCCGACCTCGGTGAGCAGCGCGCGCGCGGGGCCCTCCATGTCGCGCCGGCTGCGGCCCTGGATGAGGCCCGGCATCATCACGTTCTCGAGCGCATTGAACTCGGGCAAGAGGTGATGAAACTGAAACACGAAGCCGATGGTGCGGTTGCGGATCGCCGCGAGCTTCGTGCCCGAGAGCCCGGTGAGATCGTCGCCCGAGAGGAAGATCCGCCCGCGCGAGGGCACGTCCAGCGTGCCGATGCAGTGGAGCAGCGTGCTCTTGCCCGCGCCGCTCGGCCCGACGATGGCGAGCACCTCGCCCTCTTCGATGGTCAAGTCGATGCCCTTGAGCACGTCGAGGCGACTGCCCATGTGCACGAACGTCTTCGCGAGATCTTCGACGGCGATGAGCGGCATCGTCACTCCGATCGGAGGCCCTCGACGGGCCGAATCTCCGACGCGGCGTACGCCGGATAGAGCGTGGAGATGGTGCAGATGAGGAACGAGGCGAGCGCGACCAGCGCGTAGTCCGCCGCGTTCACGTTCACCGGCAGGCGGTTGATGTAATAGACCTCGGGGTCGAGCCGGACGCCGAACCACATGAGGCCGAGGCACGTGGCGAGCGCGGTGCCCACGCCGAACACCGTGCCGATGCCGCCGATCACCATCCCTTCGATCATGAAGGTGCGCATGATGGCGCCGTTGGCCGCGCCGAGCGCCTTCAAAATAGCGATCTCGCGCGACTTCTCGGTGACCATCAGGAGCAGCGTGCACACGATGCAGAAGCTCGCGACCAAGATGGCGAGCGACAAGATGATGAAGGTCGCGATCTTCTCCAGCTTGAGCGCGCTGAAGAGGTTCTTGTTCATCTCTTGCCAGTCGCGCACGCGGAGCTTCGCGTCTTTGCTGCCCTTGACGGGCATGCCGTCCATCGCGGCGCCGATGGCGGGGCGGAAGTCTTTGACCTTCTCCGAGTCGGGCAGGCGAACGTCGATGTTGGTGATGCGGTCTCCGTCCTTCATGCTGAAGAACGCCTGCGCCTCGGGCAAAAGGATGTACGCGTGCGTCGCGTCGTATTCGTACATGCCGCTGTAGAAGATGGCGGCCACGCGGAACCTGCGCGTTCGCGGCATCATCCCCATGGGCCCGAGCTCGCCCATCGGCGAGAGCAGGCTCACCTCGTCGCCGACCAGCACGTGGAGCGATTTGGCGAGCTCCTTGCCGAGGATCACCGAGGGATAGACCTTCTCGTTCTTGCGCAGAAACTCCTTGATGGCAGGGTCGTTGTCCGCGCCGCGAAAGTCAGGGCCTTTGAGGTAAGGCTCGCCGGTGGGCCCGCGGCCGACGACCTCGTCGGGCCCCATGTCGAGGATCTTCTCGGGGTGGACGAAGTACTCGAATTTGCCGACGGTGATGTTGCTTTTGAGATCGATGACGTCCCCGATGGTCTCGGGATCGACGCCGCGCACGAGCGCGCCCGCGGTGTTCGACGCGCTCGACGCCATCGCGTCGCCGCCGACGACGGGCGTCGCCGCGCCGCCGCCCCGCTGCGCGAGCACCGCGCGCACCTCGCCGAGGCGATCGCGCCAATCGGTGAAGCCGCCGGGCCTCGTCGCGTCGACCATCACGTGCGCGTGGTTGGCCAGGATCTTTCGCTTCAGGTCGTGGCCGAAGCCGCCCATGATCGACGTGACCGAGCAGAGCGCGCACGAGCTGAGCGCGACGCCCAAGATCGAGAGCACCGAGATCACGGTCAAGAACCCGCTCTTGGTCGCGCGCACGTGCCGCGCGGCGACGAACGACGTGAACGACCGCCCTTCGAGCAGGTTGAGCACGAGCGGGAGCGAGACCACGAGCGTCAGGAGCAGGAAGACCACGCCCGATCCGATCGCGGTGATGCGGATGAGATCTTCGCCGAGCTTGGGCGGCGCGAGGCCGCTCTTCGGCAGGCGCGCGCTCAACGTCGCGAGGATCGCGAACGCCACGCCGAACGCGGCGGCGATCATCGAGAGCGCCGCGAGGAGCGGGCTCTTCTTGAGGAGCCTCACCCCCCTGATCGCGATGGCCGCGATCAGCATGAAGGCAGTCCCGTAGAGCGAATAGAAGTAGAGCTGCTTCGAGATTTCGCCCATGAGCCCCTTCGCGCTACGGCGCGTCGTCGTCGGCCGACACGAGCCCGCCCTTCTTGAGCGTGCCGCCCGCGGCCGCCAAGAGGTACGCCTCGATGAACGCGTCGAGATCGCCGTCGAGCACCGTGTCGACCGCGCCCGTCTCGGTGCCGGTCCGCACGTCTTTGACGAGGCGGTAGGGCGCGAGCACGTAGTTGCGGATCTGGCTCCCGAAGTTGATCGCGCTCTTGCCCGCTTGGATGGCCGCGGCCTGCGCCTCGCGCTTTTGCAGCTCCATCTCGTAGAGCTTGGCCTTGAGCATCTTCATCGCCATCGCGCGGTTCTGGTGCTGGCTGCGCTCGGCGCGGCACACGATGTTGAGCCCGGTCGGGATGTGGCGCAGGCGCACCGCGGTCTCGACCTTGTTCACGTTCTGGCCGCCCTTGCCGCCCGCGCGCATGGTCGTGATCTCGATGTCTTTGTCGGCGACGTCGATCTGGATGGAGTCGTCGACGTCGGGCGAGACCTCGACCGCGGCGAACGCCGTCTGCCGCGTGTGATCCGCGTTGAACGGGCTCATGCGCACGAGCCTGTGCACGCCGGCCTCGGACCGGAGGTGACCGTACGCGGCCTCGCCTTGCACGGTGAACGAGACCGCGTCGATGCCCGCCTCGTCGCCGTCTTGGTAGTCGATGATGTCGGCTTTGTAGCCGTGGCGCTCGCAATACCGGAGGTACATGCGGAGCAGCATCGACGCCCAGTCTTTTGCGTCGGTCCCGCCCGCGCCCGGGTGGATGCTCACGATGGCGTTCGCCTGATCGGCGGGCCCCGAGAGCATCCGATCGAGCTCGGCCTTGCGGAGCTTGCCTTCGAGCGAGACGGCCTGCTCCGCGGCGTCCGCGATGACGGCGTCGTCGCCCTCGGCCGCGCCGAGCTCCAGGTACTCATCGAGATCGGCGAGATCGCGCTCGAGCCCTTTGGCGAGCGTGAGCTTGGCCTCGACCTGCGCGCGACGCCGCAGCGTCGCCTGCGCCTTGTCGTTGTCGTTCCAGAAGCCGGGCGCGAGCGTGGCGTGCGTCAGATCCTCGAGCATGCGTTCGAGCCGAGGGACGTCAAAGATGCCCCCTTAGCGCCGCGTGACGCCGTTTCATGTCGCTGAGCTTCTCGCGTGTTTCCGACAGCATGGCCGGCGGCTCTCTATTCCATTTCGGGACACGGCGCCACCTCAAGCGACGAAAATGATCACGTGAGCCCTCGAAATGCCCTATCCCATGAGGGAGGAGGCTCCATGTCGCTCGGTGACACCGTGCTCGCGGCAGAGCAACCACCTTCGCTCGACTGGGCGCCGGCGGTGGAGCTCGCGGATCTCCTCCTGCTCACGCTCGCGCGCCGAAAGGCGGTCGCGATCGCGATCGAGCCCTCGTCGTCGCTCCGCGACACGTCCCCTTCGGGCCGCGAGAGCGCGCTCTACGATCGCCGCGCGCTGCGCGTCGAGCTCGCGGGCTCCATCGCCACCTTCGCCGCGCTCGACGCCGCGCTCGCCGACGCCGTCGTCGCGCGGCTCGCGATCCTCGCGGACCTCGACGTGGGCGCGTCGCGCGAGCAGGTCGGGCGCCTCCGCGTGCGCGAGCGCGGCGCCACCGGCGCTCGTCACGGCACGGTCGATCTGCTCGTCGTGATCCGATCCGCGCGCGGCGGCCTCATCGCCGAGCTGCGCCGGATCCCGAGCGCGGAGGATCCGCCGATCCCGCAGCCGGTGCTCGACGGCGATCAGCAGACGGGCAACTACCGCATCGTGGGGGAGCTCGGCCGCGGCGGCATGGGCGTCGTGTACCTGGCCGAGCACGTCATCTTGCAGAAGCAGGTCGCGCTCAAGGTGCTCTATCCGGGGCTGGCGAGCGACCCCGAGATCGCGGCGCGCTTCGTCCTCGAGGCGCGCGCCGCGTGCCGCATCAAGCACCCCGGCATCATCGACGTCACCGACTTCGGCAGGCTCGCCGACGGCCGCACGTACTTCGTGATGGAGCGCGTGATCGGCGAGACGCTCGAGGTGATGCTCCGCAGGGGGCCGCTCGATCCGGTGCGCGCGCTCGGGATCGCGGCGCAGATCGGCGAGGCGCTCGGCGCGGCGGCGCTCGGCGGCGTGGTGCACCGCGATCTGAAGCCCGCGAACATCTTCGTGAGCGACGGTGATCGCGTCCGCATCGGCGATTTTGGGCTCGCGCAGATGATCGAGCCGCGCGCCGACGGCGAGGCGTCGAGCAGCAAGGAGCCCAAGAAGCCGGGGCGGATCGCGGGCACCGCGTGGTACATGTCCCCCGAGCAGGCGCGGGGCGCGGCGACCGACGCGCGCAGCGACATCTACTCGCTCGGGTGCGTGCTCTTCGAGATGCTCACGGGCAAGGTCCCGTACGACGGCGCGACCATCTCGGCCATCTTCGGCAAGCACGCGGCCGCGCCCATCCCTCGCGTCGAGGGCCCGGACGGCACGCTGCCCGTGGTGGTCGAGCGCGTCATCGCGCGCGCCATGGCGAAGCGGCCGAGGGAGCGCTACCAGAGCGCGCGCGAGCTGATCGCCGACATCGAGCTCGCGGCTCGCGCGATCGCCCGCCGCGGATGGAGGCAATGGCTGCCGACATGAACCCGCGCCACACCATCCTCGTCGTCGACGACGAGCCCGAGATCCTCGACGGCATCCGCAGGACGCTGCGCGACGAGGGCTACAAGATCCTCACGTCGACCTCGCCGATGGAGGCGATGCAGCTCCTCGACGGCGGGGTCGATCTGCTCCTCACCGACATCGACATGCCCGAGATGAACGGCCTCGATTTGATCGCGCGCGTCCGCAAGGCGTTCCCCGAGGTCGTGCGCGTGGTCATCACGGGGCAGACCACGTTCGAGTCGGCGATGGCCGCGATCAACGAGGGCGAGGTCCACCGCTACCTCACCAAGCCGTGGAACAAGGCCGAGCTGCGCGAGACCATCCGGCAGGCCCTCGATCGGCTCGAAGAGCTGCGCCGCGTGGCGGCCGCCGATCACCGCGCGGCCATGCGCGAGCGGCTCCTCGGCGATCTCGAGCGCGAGCACCCCGGCATCCGGCGCGCGCCCAAAGAGGACGGCGTCTACGTCATCGACGCGGGGCACCTGCTCCCGCTCGCGGCGTCCGTCTCCGAGGAGCTGCGCGCGCTCCTCGACGAAAAACCGTCCCCGGACGACGCGCAGAAGAAGCCCACCCTCACGGGATCGAGCCATGATCGAGCCTGATACGAGCGCGTGGCGGCCGCTCGGCGAGACCGCCAACACCCGCTACTTCGAGATCGAGCCCGCGATCGTGATCGCGGTCCCCCACGCGGGCACGTCCGACACCGAGCCCACCGCCCGCGAAAATCAAGCCTTTCAGAACGATCACTGGCGCAAGGCAGGGCACGGCGGCGTGGTGCTGGTGCTCTTCGATCGGATGGTCTCGCAGGACGCGGGCGCCCGCCGCGTCTACCAGACGGAGCCCGATCTGCGCGTGATGCGCGCGACCGCGCTCGTCGGCGGGAGCCTCCTCGGGCGCGCGATGATCTCGTTCTTCTCGCGCATCAGCAAGCCGCGGGTCCCGGTCAAGACGTTCGCGACGATCGACGAGGCCATCACGTGGGCGCGCTCGGTCAACCGCGCGGCGCAGGTCGGCGAGGCGAGCGCGTGACGGCCGCCGCTCACCCCGGGTGGCGGCGCATCGGCGCGATCTCGAACGCCGAGATCTTCGCCGTCGACGACGACATCATCGCGATCGTGCCCGTGCCCAACAGCGAGGACGACGAGCGCAGCGCGCGCGAGAACCTCGCGTTTCAGGGCGCCTATTGGCGGCGCGTGGGCCGGCGCGGCGGCGCGATCGTCCTCATGGACAACGTCCTCTCGCAGGACAGCGGCGCGCGCGCGGTGTACGCGAACGAGAGCGACGCGTCGATCACCACGTGCTACGCGCTCGTGGGCGAGACCTTCTTCGGCCACGCGGTCTCGGCGGTCTTCGAGGGGCTCGCGAGGCCCCGCGTGCCGACCAAGATCTTTCGCTCCCTCGACGAAGCGCTCACCTGGGTGCGGTCCGAGAACGCTGCGCGCCTCGCGTCCACGTGAGCCGCTGATGTCGGGCGCCGAGATGGATCGCGTGATCGCGGACAAGCTCGTCGAGGCGTTCATCCGCCTCGCGCGCGGCGATTTCTCGGTCCGCCTCGCGCGCAACAACACGCGGGACGCCGAGGACACGCTCGCCTTCACCGTGAACATGATCGCCGAGGAGCTCGGCCGGCTCCTCGCCGAGAGGCAGCGGGATCACGAGGATCTCCAGCGCCGCGTCGCCGCGCTGAGCGAGTGCTTCGTAGCGCTCGCGGGCGGCGATTTCAGCGCGCGCGCCGAGCGCACCGGGCGCGGCGATCCGATGGACGTGCTCGGCTACCTCTTCAACAACATGGCGATCGAGCTCTCCTCCGCCTTCGAGGAGCTCGATCACCAGCGGCACGTGGTCGAGGTCATCCTGGAGTCGATGATCGACGGCGTGCTCCTGCTCGACGCGTCGAGGCGCGTGCTCCGCGCGAACGGCGCGATGGCGCGGCTCGTGGGGCGCGATCCGGCGTCGCTCGTCGGCGTGGACGTGGGCGCGATCGTCGCGCCGAACGAGCAGGCGTTCGCGGCGTCGATCGTCGACCTCGTCCGCGCGGGCTCGGTGCGCGATCGCGACACGGTCTTCGTGACCGCGCAGGGCGAGCCGGTGCAGCTCGCGGTGAACGCGTCGCCCACGCGCGACGCGAGCGGCGCCGTGTCGGGCATCGTGCTGCTCGCGCGCGATGACCGGCAGCTCCGGCGCGCGCGCGTGATGCTGCAGATGACCGATCGCCTGGCCGCGATGGGGCGCGTCGCGGCGAGCGTGGCGCACGAGATCAACAACCCGCTCGCGTTCGTGATGGCGAACCTCGATTTCGTCGCCGAGGAGATCGAGGAGAGCGAGGGAGGCGCGCTCGCGTCGGACAGGCGCGACGAGATCTTGAAGGCCCTCGCGGACTCGCGCGCGGGGGCCGATCGAGTGCGCCGGATCGTGCGGGATCTCAAGACCTTGGCGCGCGCGGATCAAGAGAGCTTGACCCGCGTCGATCTGCACAAGGTCATCGACATGTCCGTGAGCATGATCGCCAACGAGGTCCGCCACCACGCGCGCATCCTCAAGGAGTACGGTAAGCCCCCGCTCGTCGAGGCCAACGAGGTCCGCCTCGGCCAGGTGTTCTTGAACCTCGTGCAGAACGCGGCGCACGCGATCCCGCCGGGGAACATGGCCGCGAACGCGATCCGCATCGTCACGGGCGAGGCCGAGGACGGGCGCGCGTTCGTCGAGGTCCACGACACGGGCGCGGGCATCGCCGAGGAGCACATCGCGCACATCTTCGAGGCGTTCTTCACGACCAAGCCGACGGGCGTGGGCACGGGCATCGGCCTCTCGATCTGCCACGAGATCGTGACCGGGCTCGGCGGCACCATCGACGTGAAGAGCCGCCCGGGCGAGGGCTCGGTCTTTCGGGTCACGCTCCCGGCGGCGACCGCGGCCACGCCGGCGAGCGTGAGCGGCGCCGTCGCCCTCGCGCGCGAGCGGCGCAGGGTGCTCGTGATCGACGACGAGGCCGACGTGGGCGTCTCGATCAAGCGCATTTTGGGCCGTGATCACGACGTCGAGCTGCTCACGCGCGCCGAGGGCGCCATCGCGCTGCTGGAGGCCAAGCACTTCGACGTTGTCCTCTGCGATCTCTTGATGCCCGAGATGACGGGCATGGATCTGCACAAGCGCCTCTGCGAGCGGGGCTCTCCGTGGGCCGATCGGATGGTGCTCATGACGGGCGGCGCGTTCTCCGCGGGCGCCCCCGAGTTCTTGGCGACGGTGAAGAACCTACGCATCGACAAGCCCTTCGACGCGGCCTCGCTCCGCGGCGTGCTCGATGAGGCCAAGAAGCGCGGGTAAAAGCCTTTTGGCCTCGTGTATAAGCGGACGATGGAGAAAAGAACCAGGCTCTCTCGGGCGCTCGCGCGCTTCGGCGTGGTGGGGCTCATCGCAGGTGTTTGGGTGCTCGGCGCGGACCGCGCGTCGGGCGATGCGCCGCCGGACGACGGCGTCCCCCGGGGCGCGGTCGCGTTCTTCGCGGGCGCTGCCTGCCCAACGGGCTGGGCCCCCTCGGAGGACGCCAAAGGTCGTTTGATCGTGGGCGCGACCGACGAGGCCGACGTCGGCGTCAAAGTGGGCACGCCGCTCGCCGATCGCGAAGATCGCACGCACGCCCATGGGTATTCGGGCATGGTCTCGCTCAAGGTCAAGAACATCGCGGGCGCGGACGGCGCCAATGACAACGGCGCTCAATCCGGTCCTTATGCGGTGACGGGCATGACCGCAGAGTCCCCCTCCGGCCTCGGCTTCGTACAGGTGCTCGTATGCGTGAAGATGTGATGTGGGGCCTCGCGGCGATCGGCGCTGCGGCGATTGCCATCGTATCATGTGCAGCGGGGGATACGGTCCCCACGGGATCGAGCTCTTCGTCCGGCGCGGGGGGAAGCGCGGGCGCGGGCGGCGGCGCGCCGCAGGGCGACGCGATCCCCAAAGGGGCTGTGTCGTTCTACAACGCTCCTTCGTGCCCGGAGGGGTGGGCGCGCTTCGACGCGGGCAAAGGGCGTGTGCTCGTGCCTTCGCTCGCCGGGATGCCCAGCGGGACGCCGGTCGGCGCGCCGCTCACGAGCGGTGAAGATCGCACGCACACCCATGATGTGATGGGCACGTTCACGCTGCCTGACGTCTCGTACGTAGGGATCGCGGGGGGCGGGAACGGCGGGGTGTCCGAGGCGGGCGACGTGAGCTTCATGACGACCTCGGATCCGGCGTCCACGGGGATTCCGTATCTGCAGCTCCTCGCCTGCAAAAAGACGGTGGACGCGACCCCGCGCTCGACGCCGCTCCCCACCGGGATGCGCATGTTCTTCGAGGGCGATCAGTGCCCGGACGGCTTTCAACAAGTGGCCTCGACGCAGGGCCGCATGCTCGTGGGGTTGCCCGACGGCGCGCCGGCCGAGGCCTCGTTTGGCGGCCCGCCCATCGATCCCATGATGACGCTCACCCACGATCACGACGTCGACGCCGAGCTCATGACGACCCCGCACGGCATCGCGCTCGCGAGCGGCTGTTGCGGCGGCGGATATGCGAAGAACGGATCTTATACGTCCTCGACCACATCGAGCGCCGCCGAGCCCGCCATGCCTTACCTCGCGCTCCTCCAGTGCGAGGCCAAGTAAGGATCCGCTACACCTCCTCCCGCAGCGCTGCGACAACCTCGTCCAGAGGGCGGGACACAACGAGGGTAAAGAGCGTGCCGAGCACGGCCTCGGAGCGCGGCCGCTCGAAGAGCGGGTGAAGGGATGGAGGGGGCGTTCCAAATCGCGCCTCGAACGCCATCTTCAGCGCGCTTTGGAGCGCCTCTTGCCGCCCTTCTTGCCGTCCTTCTTGCCGTCCTTCTTGCCGTCCTTCTTGCCGCCCCTCTTGCCGTCCTTCCTGCTGTCCCAAACGTCGCTCCTCGGCGAGCTTGCCGGGCGCTTCGTGCGCCCAGCTCCTCAAGAAGTCACAGATCGCGTGCATCTCTTCTTGGTCATACGTATCCACCTCTTCCATGGCTCCCTCCTTATTGACACGTTGCCACAAATTCCCGCCTGCATCCATCATATTCCCAAGCACCTCGTAAACGACCGTGCGCTCATAGGCGCCCTCTGGAAGTGTATTTACGTCTTCGAGCGCACCTCTCAGCGCCGATCTCCGACCCATCAAGCGCAGAAAGATGGTGTCCCGCGTGCGCGGCAGCTCCGGCACCACCACCAGGCTCGTTGCGTCGCCCGGCGTGCGACGGTAAAACCCTCCGGGGAGGCCGGTGAGCGGCACAAACTCGTAATCTCTCATCACCGTTTCGGGCCTCCCGGCAGACACGATGATCAGGTGAGGAAACGACGGGGGCTTCTCCTCGCGCCGCCGCGCCTCCGCGCACTTGATTTGATAAAACGCGTGCTGCCGGTTGATGCACGCGCGGAGCTGATCCACCTGCACGGCGCGGCTCATCGCCTCAATCAAGATGAACGAAGCCGTCCCGGCGAAGAGGGCGCTCGAAGCGCCGAGCGCGCCGCGCTCCCCCGCGAGGATCGTGTCCTCGGGCTCGAAGACAACGTCGATGCGCAGCGGCGCCGGCGCCACCTCGAATTCGAGACAAAGAATCCCTGCCCCGGAGAGAGCGCGCGCCGCCACCTGCTTTGCGATTTGATCGGGTGTCATGGGCCCCCTCTAGGCACGTAGGATGCCCGCGAGCCCTTCGCAAAATCATTGAGTATTTTTGCGTCGAAAGGTGGCGGCCGCCATTTTGGGGGTGGCGGCCGCCAACGGACGGACCGACGTCGCCGCCGCTCAGCTCACCTCTTCTTCTTCGCCCCCATCACCCTGCCGATCACCGTCGCGACGAGGGCCGGACCTTCGATCTCGTAGGCGTCTTGCTGCGGCACCACCTCGGCCACCACCCTGGCCGAGAATCGTTTGAAGAGCGGCAATCGCTTCTCGGCCTTGGCCGGGATGTAGAGCGGCAAAGGCCCCTCGTGACGCCCCTCGGGCCCCTCCCAGAAGAGCGCGCGCACGAACGTCGCGTCCAAGATCTCCCGCTTTTGATAGCGCCTCTCCTCGACCACGACCCGCTCCGCGCACGCGACCACGGTCCCGGGCGGCAACAGGCGATTGGCCTTGGACCACGCCTCGCGCACGCGCGCGGTCAAGCTCTCGGCCACGTCGGGCATGGCGAAGAGCGGCGCCTCCAGCATGGATGTGGCGAGATCGATCGTGTCTTTGAGCTTCTTGTCGGTCGCGCTGAGCGGGCGCGCGGCGCCGATCGTCGCTTTGAGGAGCGCCACCTCGTCATAACAAAGCTCGATCTCGCCCACGAGCAGCGTGAAGGCGGGCCCGTCGCCCTGCTCGCTGAGCGAGCGCTCCACGTCGCGCGCGCTCCCGAGCGCGCCTCGCCGGACGATCGCGTGCGCGAGCGCGCGGGCCTTCTCGTCGTCCGAGCCCTCGAACGAAGGCGCATTGGGGAGGATGGATGACGCAGCAATAGCCTTGATTTGAAGGGGATCCCAATACACGAGCTCCACCTGGGCCCGCCCGCGCGGGGAGGGCGCCTCCGCCGGCACGCGCTCGCGGGTGGGCTCTTGGGCGGCGGATGACTCCTGCGGGAGCCCCGCCGCTGCGTTGGAGACCGAGAAGAGGCCCAAAGGCTCCTTGGGCACATCCACCTTGGGCTCGGTGACGAGCGGAGGGGGAACGAGCGCAGGAGCGGGGACGGGAGCGGGAGCGACGTCCCACATCTCGCTCATGTCGAGCTTCTGCGTGGTGATCGAGCGACCCACGTCGATCGCGTTGCCGTCCGAGGGCGTGTCGAGCGTGGGTGTCAAGAGAGGGATGGACGCGGGCGACACGGCGCCCGGCGCGGGCGGGACAAAAGGCAAGGAGGGCAGTTGGGGCCGCCCCGCGGGGATCTTGCGCGTCCCGCGGAGCACGTCCGACTCCTCGTCGTCGACGATAGGAGCTTTGGTTTGGGTGATCTCGATCTCGTCGATGTCCGGCTCGATGGTCTCGGGATCCGCGAGCGTGGGCAGCGGCGGCGGAGGCGGCGTGGGAGGAGCGACGGTCGCCCAAGGGATGGGAGCGCCGTTGTGCGACAACGCCACGACCACGCGATACGGCACGTCGCGCGCGCGGAGGTCCATCTGCGCTCGAAAGGTGAGCGTCATGATGAGCCGGCGCGTGTCGATCCAAAGCGTGTCCGGCGAGAGGCTGAGCTCACGCGGCTCGCCGCCCTCGACGGTGATGAGCGCGTGGGGCGACACGTCGGGCAGCGTCGTGGTCAATTTGGGGTGATCCGGCGTGAGGTTCTCGATGGTGAGCGCCTCGCGCATGGTGATGGAGGGGAGCTGCTGATCGAGCGGCGCGGCTTGAAAATAAGCCGGATCGAAGCCGTCGCCGAAGGGCGTGACCAAGAGGTCTTTGCCCTCGATCACCTTGCCGGCGCGGCGCCTCCGCGCGGGCCAATCGGCCGCGATGGGGCCATATCCGACCGCCACCATGGCTTTGTCGGCCTTGGCGCCCTTGGGCCCGAGGTTGCTGAGCGGGGTTTGGCCGTACATGTCTTTGGGCCCGCCCGGCCCGAGCCCGACAGGGTTGTCGGTCTTGGGCCCGCCCGCCGCGCGCTCGTACACGACAGGGATCTTGAGCCATCGTTTGCCCTCGCGGATCTCGCCTTCGCGCGTGAGCACCCGCGGCGCCGTGACCTCGATGGACTTGTCGACCTTGCCAAAGGCCAACCGCACGAGGAGCGATCGCGCGGGCACCCCGTCCGGCGCGCAGGCGTCGCCCACGAGCACGATCTCGGCCTTTTGCTTGAGCGGCACCATGTCGCTCGGCGCATAAAGGCTCTTGTTCGGGTCGTCGTCCCAGTGCTTCTCGTGCTCGTGGAGCGGCTCTTCGACGCCCGCGAGCGGCGAGATGCCGGGCGCCAGCGTGAAGGTGGCTTTGGCCACGACGGTGAGCGCCGTGCGCGAGGGCGCGGGCTGCCACACCATCGTGGCGGCGGGGATCGGAGATCGCGTGACCCTCTGCATCAACCGCACTTGCACGGGCTCGGCGAGATGCTGACGCTCCCGCCGTCGAGCGTGATGTTGCCTTTGGTCTTGATGGAGATGTCCTCGCCCTTGAGCTCGATGGTGGCCTTGCCGGTGGTGATGCGGATCTCGCTCGGCCGGATGCGGATCCCCGTGCCGGGCGCGATCTCGTCCATGACCGCGGAGAGCATCTTGATGAAGGGTTGGAGCTTCTTCAGCGCCTTCTCGGTGCTGTCGTCGGCCTGCGACGACGCCGAGCCGCCGGGCGCCGGGTTCGTGTCGGGCAGCGCCGCGAAGAGCATGTCGAAGAGGTCTTGGATGTCCTTCATCATGTCGCTCAGCTTGGTGCCTCCGGGCGGGGGCGGCGGGAGCAAGGCTTCGAGGAGCTGGATCAATTGATTGAGGTCCTGCGCGCCCGCGATGATCAAGAGGAGCTGTTGGATCTGCTGCGGCGTCATGTTGGCGAGGGCCTGGGCGATGGGCTGGAGCACGCCTTTGAAGAGCCCTTTGATGTCCTCGATGATCTTCAAGATCTGATCGAGCGCCGTCACCGGGATGGCCGGGACGATGCTGACGCCGGGCGGAAGCCCGTTGTTGGGGTTCCAGCCCATCTGCTGCGCCTGCGCCTGCAAGATGGCCATCAAGTCGGGCGGACCGGCCGGGAACGCCGCCTCGAGCTTGGTGCGCACGATGCCCACGGCGAGCTGCGCGAAGAGGAGGGGGAGCACCGGAGTGACGCCCGCCTCCCATTGAAACCCGGCCGTCGCCGACATCTCGATGCCCGCGGCGTGGCTGATGGAAGCGCGCGTGGTGAGGGAGTATTCGCCGCCCGTGACGAGCTCGTAATTGCCCATCACGCCGCGCGCGTAGTTGCCGCCCACCACCGTGCCTTGGTCGGCGCGGACGGCTTGGGTGGTGCTGTTTCCGATGATGTCGATTTGATCGTGCTTGACCACGCCGAGCCGGTCGCGCTCGGCCTGCTCCAAGAAGCCCTCGTGCGTGGGGATGTCGACGAACAAGATGATGTTGGAATTCGAGTCGCTCTTCCACGCGCTCGACAGCTTGGCGTCCGGGAGCTTATAAGGCACCTGCTGCGCGCCGTTGAACACCCGGCCCACGATGATGGGGTGATCCGGGTCGCCGTCGAGGAAGCCCACCAAGACCTCGTGACCCACCCTCGGCAGGTTGATCATGCCATATCCCGGGCCGGCCCACGCTTGGCTCACGCGGATCCACGCGGAGCTACCGTCATTGTATTGACCCTCGCGATCCCAATGGAACTGCACGCGGACGCGGCCGAACTCGTCGGTGTGGACCGTCTCGTTCACGGGGCCGACCACGATGGCGCTCTGCACGCCGTAGATGCGCGGCTTGGGCGTCGCGAGCTTGGGCCGATACGGCATCGCCGCGAACGCGGCGGTCCCGCGCACCGTCCACTCTTTGCCGACCTCGCCTTGGAACGAGGCGCTCGTGACGAGCAGCTCGTGCTCCAGCCCGAGCTCTTTGCGCGGGTGGCCGGACATCGTAAAGACCGTGCCGGGCGAGAGGTCGAGCGCCGTCGTCTTGAAGCTGACCACCTGTTTGGACGCGCGCTCGGCCTCCAAACGAAGCTCCGCGAGGGAGTGGCCGCGCTCGTGATGGTGCCTGTTCACCCCTTTGTCGTCGGCGACGGGCGTGTCCGCGGCCTCGTGCCCTTCGGACGCGAACGCGCCGGGCTGGTAGAGGAACTGCTCCATCCGGTGCTCGTGCTCGGGCACCTCTCCGCGGCTCCGCGCGCGTGGGCCCTTGACGGGCTTGCTCTTCGACTCGCCCACGAGCGCGAAGCCGGGGCGGCGAAAGTCGAAGTCACGGATCGTGACGCGGCCGGGCCTCACCCGGTTTCCCAAACGCACCTCGGTCACGTGCTCTTGCTCGCTCGCCTGGGTGAGCGACGCGTCGTCCACGAAGGGCAGCGCGCCGAACGGCCTCGCGTGCGCGGCGCCCGGCCTGTCGCTGAGCACGAGCTGCGAGCCCTCGACGGGATCGTCCTCGAAGAAGAAGGTGATGCCCGCCTCTTCCAAGAGGCGCGTCATGAAGGCGTAGTCGGTCTCGTTGTATTGCGCGCGCAGCTCGAGCTTGGGGAAGCTCGCGCGCTGCGCTTCGTCGACGCGGAGCGCGTGTCGAATCTTGTGCTCGGTGAGGAGCTGCGCGGCGATCTCGGGCACGCTCTTGTGCTGAAAGAGCCTGCAATTGTAGCGTTGAGTGAGCATCCACAGCGCCGGCACGATGACGATCTCGTACGTGGAGAGGCCGTTCGGCTCGACGCGCACGAGCTCCATCTCGCTGCACACGCCGGTCCACGAGCGGCTGTCCACGTGCGCCCACGCCTTGCCGCCGACGACGCGGAAGAGCGCGGGCGCGCCCACGATGGCGTCGAGGTCGACGTCCTCGTGCGGCGAGCGCGCCACGATCGAGGCTTTGAACAAGCCGCTGAGCGACTCCTCGACGGAGAAGCTCCGCACGGACAACGGGTGTTCGGACGATGCGAACGACAGCTCCAGGATGGACATCGGTCTCGCCTCCTTCTGCTTTCCTTCCCGATCGAGGAGCGCGAGCTTACATGAATTCGAAGACGCGAGTATGCTGCGCTCGCCATGCACACCGACGATTCTTCTACCGCCCTCCTCGAGACGTTCGCCCAGGCCGCGAGCGGCCTTCTTTATCCGAGCGAAACCGATGCTCCGCTCGACCCTTGGGCGTGGCCGGGGGCCGAGGCGCCGGCCGTGGAGAACGTCGCGGCGGCGGTCGGCAAGGAGGGGGCCGAGGTGACCGAGGTGCCGTTCGATGACCTTTGGGCGCCGGTCACGGAGGGGGAGCCGCGCTTCGGCGCGCTGGCGGGCAAGCTCCGGGAGGCGCTCACCGATCTTCGGGTCTACCGCGTGGGCAAGGTGGATATCGACGTGGTCGTGGTGGGCAAGACCGAGGCGGGAGCGTGGATTGGGCTCCGCACCAAGCTCGTCGAGACGTGAGGCGGCCGGCCGCCCAAAAAAATTCGTTCGCCTCGTCAAGAAGACGACCCTCCTGACATAACCCTCCTCGAACGCCGCGACGAAGGCCCCGCGCCGGCGCGATCTTCGGGATCGCGCCTTCGCGTCACGCGCGCGTCACCTCACACGTCAGGAGCAAAATATCATGCGTACGCTCATCCCTTTGGCGGCTCTCCTCCTCGCGCTCGTGCCCGGCTGCGGCGCCGGGGACGTCAACTACACCTGTTCGTGCAGCACCTCGGACACCGTTGGAGGACAGATGGTCTCCGGGTCGGTGGTGGAGGGATATTGCGGCGCGGACGGGCACCCCGACCTCGCGATGGAGTGGGCGAAGAACCGTTGCCAAACGGATCACGAGGTCTGCGGCTGCACGTGCACGTCGCTGGAGACCGCGTGTGAGGAGCCCTCCGCGCCGTAGCCGGCTCAACCTCTCAATGGCTGTCTCTCACGCGCGGCGCTAAAATGCCGCGGCGCGAGCGGCGGATCGCCGGCATCGCGCGGCGCGGGGGCGCTTGACAGGGGAGGGGGCTCTTCCGCATGGTAGCTCGGTTGAGCGTTGGGGGGTCACACCCATACGAGGATCCATGAATCTCCGAAAGCTCTTCTTCCCGATGGCCATGTTCGTCTCGTCTGTCTCGTTCGCCGCGCCGGCCAGCGCTGCGCAGGTCTCTGTCGTCGAGGGCTATGACGCCTCGATTGGCCAGCTCCCCGAGGGCGTCGCGGTGGGGCCGAACGGCGATATCTACGTCTCGCTCGCGGGGACCGGCGAGCTGCGGCGGATCGACCGGCACACCTACGAAGGCAGCACCTTCGCGAGCTTCGATGTCGGCTCTGGCTTCCTGCTCGGCATCGCCTTCCAGGGCGACGATCTCTACGTCGCGCTGGCGTCGTTCGTCGACGGGACGTCGGGTGTTTGGCGGGTCGATCCCGACGGCAACAAGGCCCTTTGGGTCGCGTTCGGCGCGGGCGAGTTCCCGAACGATCTCACGTTCGACGCCGCGGGCAACATGTACATCACCGAGTCGATCGGCGGCGCCGTCTACAAGGTGCCTGCCGGTTCGAATACACGTGAGCTGTGGGTCCAAGATCCGTTGCTCTTCGGCGACGTCGCGCAGTCCCCTGTGCCGTTCCCCATCGGCGCCAACGGCATCTCGTACGATGATGAGACCCATACGGTGCTCGTCGCGAACTCGCAGGTCCCTGCCATCGTCGAGATCGAGGACGACGGCGGTGAGGCGGGGCAGCTCTCGGTGCTCGCGGCGGGCGAGCATCTCCGCGGCGCGGACGGCATCGCGCTCGACAAGAACGGTGACGTGATGGTCGTCTCCAACTTCAACTCTGCGCTCCTGCGGATCGATCGGGGCACGGGCGCGGCCACGACCCTCGCGAGCGCGGGCGACGGCCTCGTCTTCCCGGCCACGGTGGCGTTTGGCCAATTCGGCCCCGACAAGCGCTCTGTCTTCGTCACCAACTTCGGCTTCGGCGCCGGCCCCACGGCGCCTGTCTCGCTGCTCAAGATCGCGGTCGGCGAGAAGAGCGAGAAGCACCCCGCGGGCAAGTAAAGAAGGATCGGTTCTCTCGCGAAGGCCGTTTGGAGAGCGTTGCCCATTGCGCTTCGTCGCTCCCATCGGGTATGCTCGATCTCGGTGGAGCGCTCTCTTCGACTGTTCTCTTCGTTGGAAGCGGCGGAGGCCGCAGATACGGCGTATTGGCTCACCAAGACGCCGGAGGAGCGCATCGCCGCGGTGGAAGAGCTCCGGCGGCAATATTTTGCCCTTTACGGCGATGGATCTGCACCCCGACTGGATCGCGTTCTTGTCTTTGCTTCGCTCCCACGAGGTACGGTTCGTCGTGGTCGGCGCGCACGCCCTCGCCGCCCACGGCCACCCCCGGTACACGGGTGATCTCGACGTGCTCTTGGATCGGTCGGCCGACAATGCAAAGCGCGTCTTGTCCGTTCTCACGGCCTTTGGCTTCGGTGGGGTTGGGCTGTCCGACAAGGACTTTACCCGGCCAAATCGCGTCGCACAGCTCGGATTTCCTCCGGTTCGGATCGACCTCTTGACCACCATCTCCGGTGTGTCGTTTCGGAGAGCGTGGGAAGGCAGGATGGAGACCAAGATCGGTGGGATTGACGTCGCTGTGCTCGGAGCGCGCGAGCTCGTCGCGAACAAGCGCGCTGCAGGACGGCCAAAAGACGTGGCGGACGTCGCTGCCCTGGAGCAAATCACCGCTCCAAAACGACCTCGTAAGACCCGTAAGAAGGGAGCGCTGCGCGCCAAGCGAGCGACGTAGATCGTCAACGGCGCTGGCATGCGAACGTCCCCTTCGTCAACCACCTTGCCCGTCTTCTCGTCGCTCCGGTCCCGCGACGACCCCGAAGGGCACATGTGCCCAATGGAGCGACAGCCCTTGCGCCGCCGCGGGCGCCGGGGTCTCATGGGGCCGTGAGCAACGACAACGAACGACCGCACATCAGCCGCATCTATGATTACGTCCTCGGGGGGACCTTCAACACCGAGGTGGACAGGCGCGCCGCGCAGATGTTGATCGATCGGATGCCCTCTTACAGGCGCTGGGCGAAGATCAACCGCTCCTTCCTTGGGCACGTCGGAAAGCGCTGGGCGGGGGAGGGGCGGGGTCACGTGCTGGATCTCGGGTCCGGGCTACCCACGCAGGATCACCTCAACGCGCACCTCGTGGACGCGAAGATCCTCTTTTCGG
>CAYTJL010000050.1:0-9593 GCA_964437785.1 uncultured Polyangiaceae bacterium | reverse complement strand
CCCACGCAGGATCACCTCAACGCGCACCTCGTGGACGCGAAGATCCTCTTTTCGGATCACGACGCGCAGACCGTGTCTCATGGGCGGGAGATCCTCGCCGGCAGCCGGACGATGGCGTATGAGCACGTCGACATCCGTGACTCCGCGGCGACGACGGCGGCGGCGGCGCGCTTCTTCGGCGGCGAGCGATCCCTCGCGATTGGGCTCGTCGGCGTCATTTACTTCCTCTCCGACGAGGACCTCGGGCGCCTCGCGCGTGAGCTGCACGCGTTTTGCGCGCCGGGGAGCGTGATGGCCATGAGCTTCCCTTCGATCCCGAGCGGGCTGAACGAGCAGCAGAGGGCCACGATTCGCGCGCTGGAGAAGGGGACGCAGATCAATTTCTACCACCGGACGCCGGACGAGGTCGCCGCGGCGATGGCGCCTTGGCGGTTCACGTCGCAAGAGGAGCTCGTCGATCTCCCCGGCGCGCAGGCCGCGCCCGCGCGCGAGGACGATCAATTCCTCGATTTCCGGCTGTTCGGCGTGTTCTTGACGCACTCCTGATCTCCGGGTGCTTTTGGGGGCAAACGCCTCCTCGGCCTCCCCCGCGACATCGATCGTCAATGGCGCTCGTAGGCGAACGTCCCTTCGTCAACCACCTTGCCCATCTTCTGGTATTCGCGCGCGAGGGAGCGCGCACCTGTAACTCCCCGCGGCCTCCGGCCAAGATCCGGGCATAAACCGGCCGTTCGCCGGTTCGGCACCCGCACGCCGGAATTTTTTCGTTCACATCCGCCGGGGGCGCACTCTTTCTCATCGAGAAAAGTTTGGGCAGCTTGAAAGAAACGATCAGGCTTCCCAGAAAGTGCTCGTGACGTGGCGGTGACCCGGAACCAAAGCCGGGGGACGATACATAGGCCGTAACGCACGCGCTGCTTAACGAAGTGGGCAGCGAAGGTGGAGGTTCGTCTATCATGTTCACCAGAAATATCCTCTCTGGGCTCGCGCCGCTGTGTCTCGCCCTGATCGCGGGCATCGCGAGCGTTGGTTGCGCCCCGCGCACCTCGGCACAGGCCTCCTGCTCGATCGACAACTTCTCCTTCGCGAGCGAGGACGCGTCGACGAGCCGCGTGGATCGCGCCCGTGACGCGAGCCAATCCGAGCAGCTCCACGGCGAGACCATCCTCACGGGCGGCCGCGGCCGCGTCGTCGAAGACGTGATGATCGACGCGAAAGGCCGTATGACAGGCGCGAAGATCGCGCTCTACGGCGCGGGCCCCGCGCCCGATCTCGTCGCCGTCATGAACCGCCCCGAGCGAGGTGAAGGCATCATCGAGGTCAAAACCAACGATCGCACCGATCGATGGACCGCGCCCGCGGACTCGCCGTGGGTCCTCGTCCCCATCGAAGGCGCGGGCGGACACCGCGTCCCCACGCCTGTCGCCGCGATGGTCGCGTCGCGCGCCGTTCACGCCGCCGGCGGCGGTGAAGCGTGGGTGCGCGTGATCGACGTGAGCGCGCGCCGCAGCTACAGGACCCCGGGCGATCAAATCGCGGTCCCCACCGAGATCGGCGAGACCGTCATCTTTGGACATAACGGCGTGGATCTCGATGCGTCGTTCGTGCGCGAGGTGCGATGGGCGGCTCAAGACATCAAGCTCGCGCGCGTGAACAACGAGGGCGCCCCGCTCGCCCCGCCGACCCAGGCGCCGATGGCGTGCGGAGGGATGTGGAAAGAAGAGCGATTGCGCTTAGAATGACGGCCGGCGCATGGCAGGAGCACGTGAGGAGATCGAGCAGGAGATTCGATCGGGATGTGAACGAGGCGACTTTTTGGCCGCCGCGACGGCCGCGATCCGCGGCTACGGCCCCGAGATCTTCGGCCTGCTCCTCGCGCTGCACCGCGATCACGATCGCGCGAGCGACGTGTTCTCGACCTTTAGCGAGGACATGTGGAAGGGCATCGGCCGCTTCGCATGGCAGTGCTCCTTCCGAACGTGGGCCTACACGCTCGCGCGCAACGCTTCGTGCCGCTACCGCAAGAACGAGCGCAGGCGCGCGGGTGACATCCCGCTGTCGCTCATCACCTCCATCTCCGCCATCCAAGCGCAGGCGCGCAGCGAGACCCTCCCTCACCTCCAGAGCGACAACCAGCGGCGCATCGCCAAGCTCCGCGAAGAGCTGTCGGAGGAGGATCAAACCCTCCTCATCCTGCGCGTCGACAAAGAGCTCGCGTGGACCGACCTCGCGCGCATCATGTTGGGCGAGCGCGACGTGGACCCCGGCGCCGACGAGGCCACGCTCAAGCGCGAATCCGCGCGCCTCCGCAAGCGCTTTCAGCTCATCAAAGAGCGCCTCGTCGAGCTCGGCCGCAGAGAGGGCTTGCTTCGATAACCCCTTCGAAGGATAGAGCACGGACCATGGGGAACGCACGCGACGACGAGGACGGCGAGGACGGCGGCGCCGAGCGCACGGACAGCGACTCCGACGCCTTCCTTCGCAAGATCGCAAAGGTCTCCGACGTCGCGCCGCCCGCCGCGCTCGTCGCGCAGGACGCGCGCCGCGACTCCCCGCTGCCGCAACAGGGCGTCACGATCGGCGACAAATTCGGCCACTATTCCATCGTCGCGCTGATCGGCAAAGGCGGGATGGGCGTCGTCTATCGCGCGGTCGACGAGCTCTTGTGCAGGCCCGCCGCGCTCAAGGTGCTGCCCCCGTGCAGCGAGGACGACGCCGAGCGGAGGCGCCGTTTTTTGCGCGAGGCGCGCGCCGCCGCGTCCGTCAACCACCCCAACATCGCGACGATTTACGAGGTCGGCGAGAGCAACGGCAAGAGCTTTATCGCGATGGAGCTCGTCGAGGGCAAGAGCCTCGGCCGCCGCATCAGCGAGGGCCGCCTCCCCATCGACGAGGCGCTCAACGTCGGCGCGCAGATCCTCCGCGGGCTCCAAAAGGCACATGTCGCGGGGCTCGTCCACCGCGATCTCAAGCCCGACAACGTGATGATCAACGACGATGGCACCGTCAAGGTGCTCGACTTCGGCCTCGCCAAGCCCGCCGAGGTCGCGGAGCCGATCGGCGAGGCCGACACGGCGCTCACCGACGACGGCCGCCTCGTGGGCACGCCTTATTACATGTCGCCCGAGCAGGCGCGCGGGAAGGTGGTCGACAAGCGCTCTGACCTCTTCTCGTTCGGCATCGTGCTTTATGAGATGATCACCGGCAAACGGCCCTTCACCGGCGGCACGCCGAGCGACATCGTGAGCTCGGTGCTGCGCGACGATCCCGCGGCGCTCTCGTCGATCCGCGCCGACGTCCCGCCCGAGGTGGAGCGGATCGTGGAGCGCTGTTTGCAAAAGGACCCGCAGAAGCGGCACCCCGACGCGAAGAGCGTCTTGACCGAGGTCGAGCGGCTCTACAACAAGCTCCGCGCGCCCAAAGCATCCATCCCTCCGCTCGCGCCCGACGCCGAGGTCTCGGCCGACAAGCCCAAGAGCTCGCACACCACCGATCCTTCGATCCTCTCGAGCCGCGACAGCAGGCTCACGCCCTCGCGCGGCGTCGCGACGTCGTCGCCCGGCAGCCCGCGCGACGCCACCCGTCGCGCCGCGGCGAGCTGGGCTGTCATGGCCGCGCTCACCATCGCGATCGTGGCCATCATCTTCCGCGTGAGCAGGCCGAGCCAGCCCAACACGCCTGAGCAAACCGCTCCTTCGACGAGCGCCTCGGCGGCCCCCGCCGCGCCCAAGGCCGTGGCGATCACCGATCTGACGCTCCCCGACTCCAAGGTGCCTGAGGCGCTCGTCGCCTACAAATCCGGCCTCCAAGCGCTGCGCGACGCCAACTGGGGTCGCGCCAAAGACAACTTCCACCGCGCGGCCGAGCTCGATCCGTCGATGGCCGTGGCGCACCTGCGGTATTCGTACGTCGCGCACGACACGACGCACGACTTCAAGGTCTACCAGGTGGCGTACGCGCGCGCGGTCGAGCTGCGCACATCCATGACGCCGCGTGATCAGGTGTACCTGCGCGCGCTCGAGCCCATCTTGGCGCGCAGCACCAACGAGCGCTCGGTCGTGCGCGAGCGGCTCCTCGAGGCCGTCAAGCAATATCCTAACGACGCTGAATTCTATATGACGCTCGCGCAGTTCGCGAACGACAAAGAGGAGGGGCTCACCTTCGCGCAGCGCGCCGTCGACATCGATCCTCAATACGCCGACGCGCTCCAGCTCCTCGGGCGCTACTTCCTGAGGGCGGAGCGGTACGAGGACGCGCTCAAGGCCTTTGAGCGCTGTTTGGAGGTCTCGCCCACGAGCGCCGATTGCCGCATGGAGCGCTCGAGCTCGTACGCCATGCTCGGGCGCTGCGCGGATGCCGAGGAGGAGCTGCGCAAGTCCACGGAGGGCCACCCGTCGCCAAAGGACTGTGGGAACAGGGCCGAGCTGATGCTCGGTCTCGGGCGCTCGCCCGAGGCCGCGCTCCAGATCGCCCTCCAAGGGCTCGAAGGGATGGGCGCCCAACAAAAGCGACAAGAGGAGCTCTCCGTTCGCGGCCGGTTCGCCTTCTACACCGGCGACTTCGCCGAGCTGATCAAGCTCGCGGGGGATTATGAGAAGCTCATCGAGGCGGAGACCTCGATCTGGCCGCATCGAGAGGTCACCCAATGGCTCGTGTGGGGCAATCTCGAGGTCGGTCGCCGCGACGAAGCCGTCCGCGTCCTCGAAGCCTATTGGCGGCGCAAAGACGCTTGGGTCGGCGCCAAGACGTGGGAGCGGGACGTCCAATGGAGCCGTATCCTTCACCGCGCGGGCAAGCTCACCAAAGCGCAGCTCGAGGAGCGGAGGGACGCGTTCGTCAAGTCGGTGCGCGAGGGGAAGGATGGGAAAGAAGAGCGGGAGTTCTTCTACGTCGTGACAGCTTATCTGTTCGGCATCGACTCGAAGGAGGAGGCCGAGGAGGGGCTCACGATGTTCTACACGAGCCCTCAGCCGCCCAAGCCCAAGCAGATGCATTGGGAGCCGCTCGCCGCGCTCGCCAAGGCCCACCTGCTCGCGGGCGACGTCGACAAGGCCATTGAGCTGGCGACCCTCCGACTCAAGCGTTGCGACGGCGTCTTCGGGCAGCCGTACGTGTGGATGACCATGGCCCAAGCGCTCGAAAAGAAGGGCGACAAGGCCGGCGCGTGCGACTCTTACGGCAAGGTGCTCGATCGGTGGGGCAAGGCCAAGCCGAGGAGCGTGACCGCCGACAAAGCGCGTGACAGGTCCAAAGCCCTCTCGTGCAACACGGATAAGCTCACGCCCGGCGCCTCGGGCAAAGGGGACAGCGCCCACGAGGACGGGGACGAGCAACTGGACATCAAGGTCGACGGCCTCTCGAAGCGGCTCGACATCTTGAAGAAGCTCGGCAAGCACCACCCGTCTTCGTCGTTCCCCCCGCCGCCCGGCGCCCCTCACGCGCCCGGAGCGCCGCCTATTCCGCCCGGTATGCCGCCTGCCACGCCCCCTCCGCCGCTTCCGCCGGCCCCGCCTCCGAGCGACGAGTAACCGCCCGCACCTCCCACGAGGGGGCCATCATCATCTCCAGGCGCCTTTGGGGCTTGACCTGAAGAACGTAGTTTCCTATCGCTACGTTCCGGTAATCTCGTCCCATGGCCCAGGTCTTCCCCCGCAGCACCAACACGATCTCGCGCGTCACCGCGCTCGCGCTGGCGGGGCTCTTGGGCGCGGGTTTGTGGCTCGCGGGCCGGATCCAGCGCTCGCCCTACACCACCGACGTGCGCATCGCCAAGGCGCAGCCCGTGCCGTTCAGCCACAACCATCATGTGAGCGGCCTCGGGCTCGACTGCCGTTATTGCCACACGTCGGTCGAAGAGGCGGCGTTCGCGGGCATCCCGCCCGTGAGCACGTGCATGAATTGCCACCGCCAGATTTGGGCGGACGCGCCCATGCTCGAGCCGGTGCGCGAGAGCTTCCGCACGGGCAAGCCCATCGCGTGGACGCGCGTCCACGATCTGCCGGACTTCGCCTACTTCAATCACTCCATCCATGTCAAGCGCGGCGTGGGCTGCGCGAGCTGCCACGGCCAGGTCGATAAGATGCCGCTCATGTGGCAGTCGGCGCCGCTCCAGATGCAATGGTGCCTCGATTGCCACCGTGACCCGACTCCTCATCTCCGCCCCGAGGGCAAGGTGTTCGACATGGAGTGGACCCCTCCGCCGGATCAAATGGAGCGCGCCCGCGCCCTCATGTCCGAGCGCCACATTCAAACGCAGCAGAGCTGCTCGTATTGCCACAGGTGAGCGATGAGCGAACAAGCGCGCACCCAATCCAAGAGCGGTCCCGCGGATCTCGTTCAACGCTTCTGGCGGAGCCTCGAAGAGCGGGCAGGATCGCCCCCGCGCGACGATGAGCACCCCCACGATCACGATCATCCTCATGATCATGGTCACGAGCACGAGCCTCCTTCGCCCATGAAGGTGCGCCTCCCGCTCCTCGCGAGCGAGGAGGAGCGCCGCGCGCGCGAGGCGGCCGAGGTGCAAAGGCAGGAGGAGGGCACGGCGCGCTGGCTCGATCGAAGGGGCTTCATGGTGGTGATGGGCAGCGCTGTGGCCCTCGGCGCCGCGGCCTGCACGCGCCAGCCGGCCGAGCAGATCGTGCCTTATGTCAAAGGCCCTGAGGACCTGGTCCCCGGGCGGCCGCTGTTCTTCGCGACAGGGCATCTCCTGGGCGGCGTCGCCACAGGCGTGCTCGTCGAGAGCCACGCGGGCAGGCCCACCAAGGTCGAGGGCAACCCCGAGCACCCGGCGAGCCTCGGCGCGACCGACGTGTTCGCGCAGGCCTCCATCATGGACCTTTACGATCCCGACCGGGCGCAGGCGGTGACCCACCTCGGCGAGATCACCGCGTGGGGATCGTTCGTGAGCGCCATGCAGGTGCAGGCCGGCGTTCAACGCGGTAAGCGCGGCAAGGGCCTCCGCATCCTGACGGGCGCGGTGGCCTCGCCCTCCGTCCACGCGCACATCACCTCGCTCCTCGCCTCGATGCCGCTCGCCAAGTGGCATTGGTACGAGCCTATTTCCAGGGCCTCCGCGCGGCAAGGCGCGATGTCGTCGTTCGGGGCCGATCTCGAGCCCCGGTATCACCTCGACAGGGCCGACGTCATCGTGTCGCTCGGCGCAGACTTCCTCTCTGCGACCGAAGGCAACGTGCGTTACGTGCGCGATTTCACCAAGAAACGCCGCTCGGGCGCGGTAGGGAGGCCCATGAACCGGCTCTATGCCGTCGAGGTGACGCCCGGGCTCACCGGCGCTTCGGCCGATCACAGGCTCGCGGTGCGGCCAGGGCATCTCCCCGAGGTGGCTTGGGCGCTCGCCGGAATCCTCGGCGTCCCTCTGCGCGACAAGGTCACGAGGCCTGGCAAAGAGCAGACCTTCCTCGAAGCGGTCGCGCGTGACCTCCTCGATCACAAGGGCAAATCGCTCGTCATCGCGGGTGAGCACGAGCCGCCCGTCGTTCATGCGCTCGCCAACGCGATGAACGTCCTCCTCGGCAACGTGGGCGGCGCGGTTGTCTATCAAACCCCCGTCGTGCTCGGCCCGCTCGATCCCGTGGCGTCGCTGCGCGAGCTCGCGGCCGATCTCGACCAAGGCGAGGTCGAGCTGCTCATCATCGCCGGGGCCAATCCGGTGCTCACCGCCCCTGCCGACATCGACTTTGCGAACAAGATCAAGAGGGCAAAGCTCCGGGTGTACCTGGGCACGCACGCGGACGAGACGGCGGCGCTCTGCCACTTTCACATCCCCGCGGCGCACCCGCTCGAATCGTGGGGCGACGTGCGGAGCTACGATGGCACCATCACCTGGCTCCAACCGCTCATCGAGCCTCTTTATGGCGGCAAGCACCTCCACGAGGTGCTGGCGGCGCTCGGCGAGCGGCCCGATCAAAAGGTCCTCGATCTGATCCGGGCCCATTATCAAGACCAGCTCAAGACCGACGCGGCCTTCCGCGCCTCGCTCCACGCGGGGTTCCTCGCGGGGAGCGCGTTCTTGCCTTCCACACCCGATCGCAAGCCCCTCGATGAGCTCACCCGTCCTCCCATGGCGGCGGACGGCGCCTTCGACGTTGTGTTTCGGCCCGACCCGAGCGTTTATGACGGGCGCTATGGCAACAACGCGTGGCTCCAAGAGCTGCCCCGCCCGCTCACCAAGATGGTGTGGGACAACGCCGCCATCCTCGCTCCCGAGACGGCCAAGGAGCTTGGCGTCGGCGAGGGCGACCTCGTATCCATCACGCTCGACAAAAGGACCATCCAAGCGCCGGTGTGGCCCATGCCCGGGCAGCCCCCGCGCACGGTCACGTTGCACCTCGGGTATGGGCGCGACCACGGCGGGCGCGTGGCGCGCGGCGCGGGCTTCAACGCGTATCCCTTGCGCACGTCGAGCGCGCTTTCTGCCGCGCGCGGCGCCGAGGTGAGGGCGACCGGCGGCCACTACGAGCTCGTCACCACGCAGACCCATCACTCGATGGAAGGGCGCGACATCATCCGATCGGGCAGGGCGGCTGACTATCAAAAGGCCCTCGGCGTGGCCGATCCGCACGAGCAAAAGAAGCTCGCGGAGGCGGCGTTCGGCGTCCACGAGCACGAGCGGCTCTCGCTCTATCCCAAGCACGATTACCCCGGGTACTCGTGGGGGATGTCGATCGATCTCAACAGCTGCGTCGGCTGCATGGCGTGCGTCGTCGCGTGCCAGAGCGAGAACAACATCCCCGTGGTCGGCAAGGAAGAGGTCAAGACCGGCCGCGAGATGCACTGGATCCGCGTCGACAGGTATTACGAAGAGAGCCCAAGCGGCGAGCTCGCGACCTTGTTCCAGCCCATCCCGTGCATGCACTGCGAGAACGCGCCGTGCGAGGTGGTCTGTCCGGTCGCCGCCACGGTGCACCACGCCGAGGGCATGAACGACATGGTGTACAACCGCTGTGTCGGCACCAAGTATTGCTCCAACAACTGCCCTTACAAGGTGCGGCGCTACAACTTCTTCGGCTACGCCAAAGAGGCTATCTCGCCGCTCGACCCGTCGGCCCCCGTGCTCACCCTGATGCGCAACCCCGACGTGACGGTGCGCAGCTACGGCGTCATGGAGAAGTGCTCGTATTGTGTGCAGAGGGTCAATTACGCGCGCATCGAGGCCAAAAAGCAGGACCGCCGCATCCACGACGGCGACGTGATGACCGCCTGCCAAGCCGTCTGTCCGGCGAGCGCCATCGTCTTCGGCGACATGAACGATCGCGCGAGCGAGGTCGCCCGCAAAAAGAGCGAGCCCCGGAGCTACGCCCTCCTCGCCGAGCTCAACACCGAGCCTCACACCACGTATCTGGCGAACCTCACGAACCCCAATCCCGCGCTCGCCGGCGCTCACGATGGGGGGGGCCCCCAAACCCCCGCTCCAAAGCCCCATCACCACGGCGAGAACCAACGTGGGAGCGAGCGAGACGGGGAGCCCACATGAGCGCCGGCGACAAGGACAACGAGGCGCCTGTCTCGGAGAAAGAGGCTGTCTCGGAGAAAGAGGCTGTCTCGGAGAAAGAGGCTGTCTCGGAGAAAGAGGC
>CAYTJL010000049.1:34142-46944 GCA_964437785.1 uncultured Polyangiaceae bacterium | reverse complement strand
CTCCAGCAGGTCACCGACAAACTTAAGTGACGTTCGTCGGCCAATCTTTCTCTTTCCCCCCGCTCCGCTCTCATGGCATGACGCGACCGCCATGCAGGTAGAAGCCCTCTTCTCTTCCCTCCGCCCCGGCGCCTCCCGCGCGCCCACGCCCCCGGGCCTCACGCCCCCTCCCAAGCTCTCGGGCGGCCTCCCCCTCCTCGGCCACACGGTGGAATTCCTCCGCTCCGCCATCGATCTCCTCTTCCGCGCCCAACACGAGCGCGGCGAGATCGCGGCCTTCCAGGTCTTCAATCGCAGCATGGTGGCCATGTTCGGGCCCGAGGCGCACGAGGCGGTGTTCCGCGCGCCGGACTCGGTGCTCAACCCGTGTGAGGCCTACAAGATCATGACGCCGGTGTTCGGCGAAGGCATCGTGTACGACGCCACCCCCGAGAAGATGGCCGAGCAGCTCAAAATGCTGCTCCCCGCGCTCAAAGACAAACGCATGCGCACCTACGGCGAGGCCGTGGTGGGCGAGACCGAGCAGCTCGTCCGCCCTTGGGGCGAGGCGGGCGTCCTGGATTTTGTAGAGTTTTGCCGCGTCCTCACCAACTTCACCTCGTCGCGGTGCCTGCTCGGCAAAGAGTTCCGCGAGGGCATGACAGAGGAGTTCGCCTCCGTGTATCACGACCTCGAAAAGGGCGTCACGCCGGTCGCGTACATCAACGCTCACCTCCCGATTCCATCTTTCCGCAAGCGCGATCGCGCGCGCGTCCGCATGGTGTCGATGATCGGCGACGTCATCCGCGCGCGGCTCCGCGACCGGCGCGAGGGCGAGGACTTCCTCCAAACGCTGATGGACGCCCGCTATTCGGACGGCAAAGCCCTCACCGAGCACGAGATCACAGGCATGCTCCTCGCCGGCATGTTCGCCGGTCACCACACCTCCTCGGTCACCACCGCGTGGACCCTCATCGAGCTCCTGCGCGCGCCGGGCGTCTTCGCCGACGTCCGCGCCGAGATCGACCGCGTCTTCGCGGGCGGCGCGCGCGTCACCCACGCTTCGCTGCGCGAGCTCGCGGCCACGGAGAACGCGGTCAAAGAGGCCCTCCGCCTCCACCCGCCGCTCTTCATGCTGGTCCGCGTCGCCAAACAAGACTTCACGTACAAAACGTGGTTCATCCCCAAAGGCACGTGGATCATCGTCTCTCCCACGGTCTCCCATCAAATGCCCGAGGTGTTCCGCGACCCCGAGCGCTTCGACCCGAGCCGCTACGCGCCCCCGCGCGAAGAGGACAAACGCGACTTCGCCTACATCGCCTTCGGCGGCGGGCGCCACAAGTGCTTGGGCAACGCCTTCGCCATCCTCCAAATCAAAGCGATCTTGGCGCTCCTCATCGGCCAATACGACTTCGAGCTCGCGGGCGACGCCATCGCGTCCGACTTCCACGGCCTCGTCATCGGGCCCAAAGAGCCTTGCCGCGTCCGTTATCGCAAGCGCGAGCGCCCCTCCGTCACCATGAGCGCCGCCGCCGACCTCTCCAACGTCGCGAACAGCGCCGCGCCCTCGGCGTCGGCCTCGGGCTGCCCGGCACACAATGGGGGCTCGGGCTCCGCGAGCGCACACAACGCATCTCCCAACAACGGATCTCCCGGCGCGACCCGCGGCCCCGAGAGGGCCAAACGGCTCACCGTGATCCTCGACAAGGACCTTTGCCAAGGTCACGCTGTCTGCACGGGCGAGGCGCCCGAGGTGTTCACCATCGGTGATGACGGCAAGGTGGAGGCAAAGACAACAACGCCTCCCGCGGCCCTCTACGCCCGCGTCCGCGCCGCCGCCCAATACTGTCCGACACGCGCCATTCGCCTTCACGAAGAGCAGTAAAACGTCGCTGCATCGCCGCAGCTCACGCCTGCGCCGCGCGCCTTCGGCCGGTGATATTGCACGTCATTGCACGCCTATGGCGCGCTCTTCAAAAGGAGCTATGAAGGGAGGGTCGCTCGAATTACCTGGGGGCAGCGACGGAGACAAGAGCCTTTATCCATGCGTGTCGCTTCCATCCCACTTCATGTCCCGTCTGAATGGATCGCCCCCATCAACCCTGCGCACGCCGCGGCCGAACGGATCGCCGAGTCGTGGCTCCGCTCGATCGGTTTGCTCGGCGAGAGGGAGGGCTTCGCCTCCATCGCTCAATCCATCTCGTCCGTGCCTTCCATCGCCCTCGTGGCGCCCGCGGGCCTCATCTTTCCTTTCGCGCCTTCACGCGCGCTCTCCATCGCCGCGCGCTGGCTCGGCTTCGCGTCGCTGTCCGTTAAAGCGCCCGTCGCGCCGCTCCTGCTCGGCGTCACCGAGCTCGGCCGCTCCCTCCGCGAGATGATGAGCGCGCGTTGGCTCAACCAACACGCGGAGCGCATCGAGGTTTGGCTCCGATCGGTCCAATCCCACGCGGCCTTCTTGGCCTGCGAAGAGGAGCGCCGCGGGGCTCCCCCGTCGCTCGCCGAGTACCTCGCGGTGCGCGGGCTCAGCGTGGGGGTGATGCCGCTCCTCGACCTGCTCGAGGTCATGAGCGGCCGCGAGCTCCCTCCGGCGGTCAGCGCGGATCCGCTCGTTTTGCGGGCCGAGCGGCTCGCTTGCAAGATCGTCGCGCTGCAAGCCGATCTCGTGAGCGTGAGCGCCGATCGCGCGGCGAGCAGGCCCAACGCGGTCACGTGCGAGCAAGATCGCGAGGAGACGTCGATCGTCCCCGCCGCCCTGCGCCTCGCGCGCTTTCACGACGAGCACGTCGTCGCGCTCACGGATCTCCGCGCCGCGCTGCTCACGCACCACGGCGACGTCATCCGGCCTTGGCTCGACGATCTCTCCGCGATGATCGGCGGCTTCTCGCGTTATCACCTCGCGTCGGTCTCGTCGGTGAACGTCCACGCGATCGGCCGTGACGTGATCGAGCTCAAGCTCGAAGCGCTCGGCGTGCGCGACGTCGTGCGCCCTCCGTCGTCGGGATCACGGCGCGCGCCGCTCGCGTCCGTGCCGCCGCCGTCTTCGAATTAAGGCTCTGCGCCGCTCACGAGTGGACGATCTGGATGCGATCGACGCCGAGCCGGATCTGGCCGCTCGTGGGCCGGCGCACGATGAGGCCCGCGGCGCCGAGCACGCCGACCTCCGCGAGCTGCTTGCGCGCGCGGCAGATATCGACGTTGAGCTTGAGCGGATCCACGGTGAGCATCCGGCAGAGCGCGTCGCGGCTCACCCACCCGCGCTCCTCGGGCGGCAGCCCTTGATCGCCTTCGCGGAGGCGCGCGAGCGTGAGCATCAGATAGTGGTACGTGCGCCCGGGGAGCTGCACCTCTTTATCTTCCATGAGGATGAACACGTCGACGTTCTCCTCGTCGCGGCTCACCACGAAGCGCATGCCCACGGTCTCGAGCGCGGGCACCGCGGATCCGATCCACGTCTCGCGCACGCCCGAAGGCAGCTCCAACACCCAGCCCTCGCCGTCGACGATGAGCAGATCGTGATCGCGGACGGGCTCGGTCGCGTCCTCGCGCTCGGCGACCCAACGCCCGGTCTCGTCCTCGAAGATGGTGACGATCGGGTGATCGTCGTCGGGCAGCACGAGCACGTGATCCGTCGCGACGCGCATCGCGCCGCTGCGCCGGTTGCGCGCGCCGGGCACGGGCGGTGAAGCGTCGACGAGCGCGAAGCTCAACGACGCGTTCCCGAGCGAAAAGACGGCTCCCAGATCGAGGATCACGCGCTCGCCCGACGAGAGCCTGCGCTCGCCGAGGAACGTGCCGTTTTTGCTGTTGAGGTCGCGCAGCTCCCATTTGCCCTCGAGCCAGCGCACGATCGCGTGCTCGCCGGACACATGAGGGTTGTCCCTGCGGAGATCGCACGCGGGGTGTCGCCCGATCATGCAGCGCGGCCCCAAGGTAAAGCGAAAGTCAGCGCCCTTTTCCTCGAGGATACCCAAAGTGGCACGAGGGTACTTCCATGCTTATCGCGCCGCAATGTGCTTTGAGTATAGTAAGAGAGCCACGGTCCAGAGCCTCCCATGACCCTCAACATCCCCCCGACCCTCGATGGGAGCACACACGGTTTGGGGCCGGAGCTGCCCAACTCGCCGACGGTCTCGCTGGTGTATCGCACCGCGCAGACCTTCGATCTCGATCGCGCGAAGGACGGTCGCGACGGCGGCGACATCCCCGTTACGGCGCAGCTCGAGCCGGTGAGGCTCGGCGGCGAGGAGCAGGAGGGCGCGAGGCTGCCTGAGCGGTACACCGATCTCGGCCGCATCGCGTCCGGCAGCTTCGGCGAGGTGAGGCGCGTCCGCGATCACCTCCTCGATCGCGTGCTCGCGATCAAGATCCTACGGCTCGAGCACGTGGACGATGAGCGCGTCAAAGCGCGCTTCTTGACCGAGGCCGCGATCACCGCGCAGCTCCAGCACCCGGGCATCGTGCCGGTCCACGATCGCGGCATGTTCTCCGACGGGCGGCCCTGGTTCACCATGAAGGAGGTGCACGGCCAGACGCTCGAGAGCGTGATCCACGAGATTTACGCGGCGGCCGGGCCCAACGGCTTTCGCCAGCGATCGTCGGGCTGGACGTTCCGCCGCGCGGTCGACGCGTTCGCGCGCATCGCACAAGCCGTCGGCTACGCGCACGAGCAAGGCGTGGTGCACCGCGATCTCAAGCCCGCCAACATGATGGTGAGCGATCACGGCGAGGCGCTCGTCATGGATTGGGGGCTCGCGCGATGGATCAACCGGGCGCCCGAGGGCAACGAGCCCATCGCCGACGTCATCGAGGCGATCCACGGTGACTCGTCGGTCACGCGACACGGCGACGTGCTCGGCACGCCCGCGTACATGCCTCCCGAGCAGGCGCGCGGCATCTCGCGCTTGCACGGGCCCGAGAGCGACGTGTACGCGCTCGGCGCGATCCTCTATCACCTGCTCACGGGACGCGCGCCGTTCGGCGGATCGGGCGTCGCGCTCTTCCGCCAGATCCTCGCGAGCACGCCGCAGCCGATCGTGGAGGTGCTCGCGGGCAGGAGCGTCCCCAAAGAGCTCATCGCGATCTCCGAGCGCGCCATGCAGCGCGACATCGCGGCGCGCTATCCGAACGCGTCGGTGATGGCGAGCGAGCTCGTGGCGTGGCTCGACGGCGCGAGGCGGCGCGAGCAAGCGCTCGCGGCGCTCGCGGCCGTGCGCCCGCTCGAGCCTGTGATCGCCGAGCTGCGCGCGCGCGCAGACACGCTCGAGGTCGAGGCGAGGACCGTCCTCGCGACGGTGCGCCCGTTCGATCCCATCGAGAAGAAGCGGCCCGCGTGGGCGCGCGAGGACGAGGCGCTCGCGCTGAACCGGCGAGCTGCGCTGCACGAGACCGAGTGGCTCCAAGGAGTTCACGGCGCGCTCACGATCGATCCCGAGCTGCCCGAGGCCCACGAGGCGCTCGCCGATCACTACAAAGAGCAGCTCACGCTCGCCGAGATCGCACGAAACGACGAGGACGCGACGCGCTTCGAAGCGCTGCTCCGCGCGCACGATCGTGGCAAGCACGCGACCTTCCTCCGCGGCGAGGGCGCGCTCACGCTGGTGACCGATCCCGAGGGCGCGCTCGTCGAGCTCCATCGCTTCGTCGCGCGCGATCGCCGCCTCGTGCCCGAGCTCGTGCGCGAGCTCGGCCGCACGCCGCTCCGCGAGGTGTCGTTGCCTCATGGGAGCTACTTGCTCGTCGTGCGCGCCGAGGGCCGGGCCGAGGTGCGTTATCCCGTGCTCGTCGAGCGAGGTGGTGTTTGGGACGGCGTCCCCCCCGGCGATAAGGGGCCTTATCCTATCGTGCTCCCCAAGGTGGGTGACCTCGGGCCGGACGATGTTTACGTGCCCGCGGGGCCTACGTGGATTGGGGGAGATCCGTTTGCCACGGACAGCTTCGCGCGGCAACGTGTGTGGGTCGATGGCTTCGTGATCCGGCGCTTTCCGGTGACGAGCCGCGAATATTTGGAGTTCTTGAACGATCTTGTGGAGCAAGGGCGGGAGGACGAGGCGCTCGCCGCGTGCCCGAGGCTCCCGATGGATGTGGGCGACTCCAGCCAATCCGCTTTTGGGAGGGACCGAGACGGCCGGTTCGTGATCGCGGGGGATGACGTAGACTCTCGTTGGTTGCCCGAGTGGCCCGTTACGTTGATTGATTGGTTTGGCGCGCTGGCGTTCGCCCGGTGGGCCGGGAGCAAGAGCCTCCTCCAATGGCGCCTCGTGTCGGGGATCGAGCGCGAGAAGGCTGCCCGTGGGGTCGATGGACGCTTCTTTCCATGGGGGAACAGCTACGATCCTTCGTTCGCGTGCACGTCCGAGGGGCAGCAAGGGAGGGCCACGCGCGCGGAGATCGGGCACTATGGATTGGACGAGAGCGTCTATGGCGTCCGGGGCCTCTCGGGCAACGTGCGTGATTGGTGCATCGATGTCTGGCGGCGAGACGGCCACATCGCCGAGGCTGGTCGAGCGCTCTTGAGGGCGGCGGCCGAGGGGGACGAGAGCTTTCGTATGGTGCGCGGCGGGACGTGGAACAGCCCGACGTCGTTCGCGCGCGCCGCGGGCCGATTTGGCAACCGGCCCGCGGACCGTAGGATTACCATGGGGTTCCGGTTGGCCGCGAGCTACCCCGCGACGTAGATCTAAGGCCCTGCGCAGAGCCCTTTGGTCTTCGTGGTGTTACGGCGTCGTGTAATCGATGTCCCAACCGTACGTGTTTGCAGGCACGGTGATGCCGCCGTTGCTCACCGCGCCGAGGCGGCCAGGGGTCGCGTCGGCGGGCGCGGAGGCCGACGTGGTGATTCGATACCACGCCATGCGCGTCATCTTGACCGGGGTGCCGCCGGTGATGATGCGGAAGTAGAGCGCGCCCGCGCCCGTGCCGCCGCTGTTGAAGAGATACCCGCTGCCGCCCGCCGGGTCCGTCGTGAAATTCACCCAACTGAGCGAGGGATAGATGTCGAAGTTTTGATTGCCACCCAGCGTGGGCAACGTGCCATTGCCGTCGGTGTACGAGAAGCTCAGGCTGCTCGCCGTCGCGAGGCTCGAGATGGCAGACGTGTAAATCGACCAGCGATCAGTGCCCGCGCTGAAGCCGCCCGCGGCCTGGTTGATGACCAGGATCTCGCCGAACGTGACGTTGCCCGAGATGGTCATGGTGTATTTGCGCCAAACCAAGCTCCCGCCGTCCACCTGGCACGGGACGAGGCGCGCCCGCTCGCCCTTTGCAGGGCCCTTGCCCAAGAACGTGGTCCCTTCGACCCACGAGGGCGCGACGAGCGTAGGCTTTTGCGGCACGCTGAGCGCGCCGAGCACGTCGCCCGCGCGGCGCACGAGATCGCCGTACGAGACGTCGAGCCCGCCGGTCGGGTTCTTGCGCCATTGCCCGGCGACGAGCGACGTGCTGAATGACAGCGCGCCTTGCTCGCTCCGCCCGAGCTTGGTTTGATACGCCGCTTGGCCCGGCGCCGCCGCGAGGATCACGCGGTCACTCACCGCATAAGCACCCCCCTGCGCCGCCTCTGCCACCTCGGCGCCGAGCGCGAGCGGCGACGCCGACCGTGTGTCGCCCTGCGCGGCGTGGCAGACATCGAGCATCACGGTGAGCCCCTCGCGCGCGCCGCGACGATCGACGATCTCGCGGAGCGACGCGAGCGACACCGATCCTTCGAGATCACGCCCGCGCGACGCGGACGTGACGAGCACAGGCCCTTTGCCGCCCACCCACGCGCCGTGGCCCGTAAACGACAGGAGCCCGGGGGCGCCGTCGCCGGTCGCCTCCGCGAGCCGCTCCACCTCGCGGACAATGGCCCGCTCGGTGGCCTCGCCGGTAAAGGGCTTATCGTCGCCGGCCTCCAATGTGCCTGCGTCGATGGGCGGGCTCGTGAGCACGCGGATGTTCCCGGCGGGAACCCCCCATTGCTCGCGGCACATCGCATACAAGGTCCGAACGCTGTTGACGCTGCCCGTGAGATCGCTCGCCCCGGACGCGTTCCCCAAGGACACGTCGAGCGCGTGATAATCATCGACCCCAATCAAGAGCGCGTGTCCATCCCCCACGAGAGGCGCATCTTGCTCATCTCGCTTCCAACCAACTCGCTTCGCCATTATCGACCCTCCGTCTCTTCGGCCGGGCTTCATGCCGTCCCCCCGACATGTACAAGGGTAAACAAGGAATTCAGGGATGACCATGTCAGGGCATTTCACGAGGGGCGGATTTGGCAAAATTGTCCGGGAAAGTACGTGGCAAATTTTTTATTCGTGGATGATGACCGTGGTCCCTTCACCCATGTCTTCTCCGGTGTTGAGCCCATGCCAGCCCTCGGGGACAGGCGGATCGGTCCAGAAGAAGATCCTGTGCGCATCGACAGGTGAGAGGTTGACGCACCCATGGCTTCGAGGTGTGCCGAAGACGTCGTGCCAATAGGCGGTGTGGAGCGCATACCCGCTCTCGAAGAATTGAATGTAAGGCACGTCTTTGAGCTGGAAGGTGCCTTCGCCGCGCCGGCGCGTGACGCCATAAAGGCCGTCGCCCTTCTTGGGGACGTACCCGGGAGGTGGCTTGTCGCCGCCGCCCGTCTTGGCCTTGGAGGAGCCTTTCCCGCCTTTGTCGCCCTTGCCGCCTTTGTCGGCCTTGGCCCCTTTGCCCTTGCCGGCGCTCTTGCTCTTGGCCGCGGGCTTGTCGTCGTCGCCCTCGCCGGCGGGCGCGACCGACGCGGATCGGACGCTCGTGTCGGCCTTGCCTCCGACCGCCGAGGACTCGTTCGAGTCCATCATCGCGGAGATGTGCTTGTTGCGGATCTTGAACGTGCCGCGCGGCGTGGCGGTGGTCTTTTTGGGGTTCTCGAGCCCGGCTTGCCCGGTGGAGACCAGCGTCGCGTAAACAGGCCTCTTGCCCTCCCAGAGCACCAGCGTTTGGTTGGTGATCGAGATCTCGATCCACTTCTTGCCCTTCTCGGCGTCCTCGGGGAAGGTCGAGGGCGCGACGGCGACGCCGACGTCCTCTTGGCTGAGCCACCGTTTGTCGGTGGTGCGATAATACTTGACGCCTTCGATGGTGCGCTGTGTGCCGGAGAGCCCAATAACCGAGCGGTGCTCGAGCGCCTCGCCCGAGACGACCTTGCCTTTGGCGATCTTGAAGGAGCGCGCGGACTGCGATCGGATGAAGGCGACGGGGAGCGTGAGCGCGTCGCTCAGCTCGACGCCGTGCCACGGAGATCCGGTGTCGGGCTTGATCTTGGTGGCGGGCGCGAGCCTCAAATCGGCGGTGATCGCGAAGCGCCGCGAGAGCGACTCGGGCCCTGTGGTGAACGACCCGATGAGCGAGAGCCCGGTGTGGCGGCGCGCGCGATCCGCGAAGAGCTCGAAGCCCTTGGTCTTGTATTCGCTGATGTTGGCGATATGGCGCTTGCCCCCTTCGAGCCAAAAGGGGATGGGATCGCTGTCGCCCTCGCCGCCGAGCAGGACCCCAATCGGCAGCTCGGTGGAGTTCTTGGCGACGCCCAGCTCGCCGAGCTTCTTGCCCGGGACGGCGACGCCGCGATCGTCGATGGCGACGTCGTTCGCGCCGAGGAGCACCTTGGTGACCTCGCCCTCGTGGTCTTTGTACCAATCGAGGTGCTCTTTGAGCTTGAATTCGGCCTTGTGCTGCTCCTCGCTCGAAGGCACGCGGAGATAGAGCGGGAGGACGGCGCGCACGAACGCGTAACGGAAGGGGAGCGCGGTTTTGAGGTTGGGCCCTTTGGGCACCGCGCGGAGGATCGGGTGATCCATCTCGGTTGTCGCCTCGTCCCCGGCGCACACGTAACCACGAGGGTGGACGGCGTACCAGCCACCCGGGCAGCCCGCGCGGCCCACCGGCTCTTCGGACCGGGCGACCTTGGTCCCGACGCGCAGGTACCCGAGCTTCTTCGAGGTGTCGCGGGGCTCTTTGTAGACAATCGTGGTGAACGCCACGACGCCGAGCATGGGTTTGCCCGTGGGCTGAGAGACCACCTGCGGCGCGAGCGAGGGCGCGCCCCCGTCGGCGCCGGCGTGCGCGACGCCCCCGTTGGAGAGGCCGCCGTCCGCGACGCCGCCGGAGAGCGAAGCGCCCGGCTTGCCGCACGCCGCGGCGATCGCGGCGATCGCGGCGATCGCGACGGGCAGGGCGGCGCGGGCTCGGTCGGAGGAGGACGTCACGACGAGGACATGCCAAATCGGCGCGGCCGGCGCAAGGACAATGGCAGAGCGGCACACGACCGCGACCCGGGCTCGCCGCACGAGGCGCTCCGATCCGCAAAGCGTGCTCCACGTTCACCGGCGGAGAAAGCGCCTTGGACGTGACGACCCGATTCGATGTCTCGATCGCGGGGGATATGGGAGAGTCGCGGCGATCATCAAAGTCCGGTCCGTGTTGACACGTACGGACCAAGGGCGTAGGCAATTGACCCAAGCTTCAGCGCACGGAGGCGGGAGGGTGCCTTTGCAAATGAGGACTTGCCATCACCGAGGGGGCGCGGAATCGGCACGAAGGGTGCTTGTTTACGACGGAGGCCAACCCTGCGCGGAGGTCCATGGAGTCGTTGAGGCGTTAGGCGTGGTGAGCGTGCCTATCGCCGCCGGACCGGACGGCCTCCGCGTCTCCTCGTATGGAGATCTCGGGGGGCCGGCCATGGTGCTTTTGCACGCGCCGCCCTCGGCCGGAGATCCGGCGCTCAAGGTCGTCATGTCGCTCAAGAAGGCGGGCTGCACGGTCATTTGTTGTGCGCGCGCGCTCGACGCGTGGCCGCTCGCGTCGCGCTGCGCGGCGCTCTACATGGGGGCTTCGGCGCTCATCGATCGTTCGAGCCCCTCCTTTTCGGTCGAGCTCGACAGGGCGTTCGCCGAGGGGTGGGCCACCGAGTCCATCGAGCAGGAGGCGTCGCGCAGGCTCCGTGAGGTCATGGGCTCTCTCGGGGTCGTCGGGACGAGCAAAGCGATGAGCGCCGTCATCGGCGCTGTCCAGCGGGTCGGGCCGCTCAGCGACCTCCCCGTGCTCATCACCGGGGAGACGGGCACCGGCAAACAGCTCCTCGCCGAGGGCGTCCACAAGCTCGATCCAAAGCGGGTGAGGGGGCCCTTCGTTCCGGTCAACTGCGGCGCGCTCCCGCGCGAGATCGCGCTCGCGGAGCTGTTCGGCCACAAGCGTGGTGCCTTTACGGGCGCGGTCGACGAGCGCAAAGGGCTCTTCCGGGCGGCGCACGGAGGCGTTTTGTTCCTCGACGAGGTCGGCGAGCTCGACCTCACGCTCCAAACAGCGTTGCTCCGCACGCTCCAAGAGCGGCGCGTCCTCGGGCTCGGCGACGATCGCGAGGTGGACGTGGACGTGCGCGTCGTGGCGGCGACCAACCGCGATTTGAGCAAGATGGTCGAGGAGGGGACGTTCCGCGCGGACTTGTATCACCGGCTCCGGCTCGTCTCCGTCACGATCCCTCCTCTCCGCACGAGGCCCGAGGACTGCGCGCCGCTCGTCGATCACTTCCTCCACAAGCACGCGGGGGTGTGCAAGCTCCCGCCCAAAGGGGTGAGCGAAGACTTCTTGGAGGTGCTGCGAGGGCACGATTTTCCGGGCAACACCCGCGAGCTCGAGCACATCGTGCTGCACGCGTTGATCACCCGCAGCGACGGCGGCGTGCTAGGGCTCGGAGACTTGCCCCCTGAGCTGCTCCGCCCGCTCTGCGAAGCGTCGAAGGCGCCCTGCGCCCATCACGCTCCCCTCCTCGGCGAGGCCGCCTCGTCGATCTCGGGAGAGGCGCTGATCGCGGCGCATTTTCAGCGGATTTTGGAGGAGCACGAAGGTGGTTTGAACGCCGCGCTCGATCACTGCGAGAAGCTCATCGTCGAGACCGCGCTCACCTTGTGCAACGGCAACCAGAGCCAAGCGGCGAGGCTCCTCTCCATCACGCCGCGCAGCGTCTACAACAAGCTCCGCAAACACGGTATCTCGCCTTGAGGCGATCGGGGGCGGGAGCGCTGAGTTACGCCTTCCCGCTCCTCCGCCGCTTGAGCCGGTGATCGCGCCGCTCGCGCGCCTCCTCGGCGAGCGCCTTGTCCTCGTCGGTCTCGACGAGGAGCGGCGGGACGCTCACCGGCGCGAGCTTGGCGTCGACCGCGACGAACGTGACGAACGCGGTGAGGCAATGCCAGCGTTCGCCGTGGATCGCGTCCTCGCCGTGCACCTCGACCAGCACCTCGACCGATGTCTTGAACGCGGCGGTGACCCTGGCTTTGAGCTCGGCCACTTGGCCTACCAAGATCGGGCGCTCGAACGAGACGTCGTCGAAGCCCGCGGTCACCACCGTGGACGCCGTGTGCCGCCGCGCGCAGATGGCGGCGCAGAGATCGACCCACGCGAGGATTTGACCCCCGAACACGCCGCCGAGCGCGTTGGCGTGGGTGGGCAAAATGAGCTCGGTCATGGTCGCGATCGAGGCAGAGGAGGGGCGGGGGCTCATGAGGCCCGTCACGCTACCTCATTTTTATGTGGCCACGGCGGACCAAAACAACGCTACGCTGCCCGGCATGAATCAACCCCCCGGCTACCCTCCCGGCCCGCCCGGCTACGGACAACAACCGCAGCAAGGCTATGGACAGGCGCAACAACAACCGCAGCAGGGCTACGGGCAGCAGCCGCAGCAAGGTTACGGGCAACAGCCTCAGCAAGGCTACGGGCAACAGCCGCAACAACAGGCGTACCCGCAGCAGCCGCAACAGGGGTATGGGCAGCAGCCGCCGCAACAACAAGCCTATGGGCAGCCGCCGCAGCAACA
>CAYTJL010000049.1:0-34042 GCA_964437785.1 uncultured Polyangiaceae bacterium | reverse complement strand
GCAACAGGGGTATGGGCAGCAGCCGCCGCAACAACAAGGGTATGGCGCGCCCCCGCAACAGGCGTATCCGCCGCAGGGGTACGTGCCGCCGCAACAGCAACAAGGCTATGGGGCGCCGCCGCAACAGCAACAACAACAAGGCTATGGAGCGCCGCCCCAGCCCCAGGCCGGCATCGGCCTCGCGCCCGGCGAGGGGATGGGCTTCAAGGGGAGTGACTTCTCGTCCGGCGCGCTCATCGCCGCGGTCACCACGGATCGAGGGTTTCACAATGCGCGCTTGATGGGCGCCGCGTTCCTCGGTTTGGGCTTCTTGTTTTGGGCCATCAACTTCATCCTCGCGTTCGCGGTGCACATCTATTTCCCGTGGTTCGCCGTGCTCGGTGGGCCCTTTGGGCTCGGCGGCTTCTTCATGGTGGTGACGGGCCAGCCTCAAGGCAGGCCCGACGGCTCGGGAGGAGCGCCCATGTGGGGCCGCGCCGGGCTCGGCGCCTGCCTCGGCGTCGGGCTGCTCTTCGGTATCCTGTTCGCGGTCGCGCTCAAGATCGGGTGATCGCGCGATGGGGGGAGCGTCTCCTTCGTATTACCTCGCCACGCCCTTCGCGGCCCTCGCCCTCACCGCCGCGCTGGTCCTCGCCGCGTTTTTGGTAAACCGCTTTGCCCCCGCGAAGCGGAGCCACATCCGGCGCTCGGCGATCTTGGTCGTCATGTTCCTCGCCGCGCTCGTCGTGAGCTACGTGCTCCGCACGCTCAGCACCGAGGGCGCCGCGAGGATCGCGCGCGAGACCGCAGAGTGCTTTGGCACCATGGGCGCGGTGAGCGTCGGCGCGGTGCTGGCGCTCGACCTGAGCCTGCCCCTGCTCGGCGCGCGCGTCTCGGCGTTTTGGGGCGATCTCGCGGTCACGATCGGCTTCATCGGGGCGGTGCTCTCGACCATGAACCGCGCGGGCATCGCGCTGTCGAGCATCCTCGCGACCTCCGCGCTCCTCACCACCATCACCGCGTTTTCGCTGCAAGGCACGCTCAGCAACGTGTTCGGCGGCGTCGCGCTCCAATTCGACAGCTCGATCCAAGTGGGCGATTGGGTGCAGCTCGAGAACGGAAAACAAGGGCGCGTGCGCGAGATCCGGTGGCGCTACACCGTCATCGAGACGCGCGATTGGGACACGCTCGTCGTCCCGAACTCCACCATCCTCTCGGGCATCGTCACCATCTTGGGCAAGCGCGAGGGCGCGCCGGTCCAACACCGTATGTGGGTCTACTTCAACGTGGATTTCCGCTTCAGCCCGAGCGACGTGATCGAGGCCGTGCAGACCGCGCTCTGCGCGTCGCCCATCGAGGGCGTGGCCCAAGATCCGCCGCCCAACTGCATCTGTTACGACTTCGCCAAAGAGGGGCGCGACAGCTACACGTATTACGCGGTCCGGTATTGGCTCACCGATCTCGCGCGGGACGACCCGACCAGCTCCCGCGTGCGCGAGCGCATTTACACGGCGCTCCGGCGCGCGAACATCCCGCTCGCCGTGCCCGCCAAGCACCTTTGGATCGAAGAGGACAGCCCGGAGCGGCGCGAGCGCAAAGAGCGTCAAGAGATGGACCGGCGCCTGCGCGCGCTCGCGGGCGCCGAGCTGATGAAGCCGCTCAACGAGGAGGAGCGCGCCGCCATCGCCGAGCGGCTCAAATATGCTCTGTTCGCGCCGGGCGAGCCCGTCACGCGGCAAGGCGCCGTCGCGCACTGGCTCTATATCTTGGTCGAGGGCACGGCCGAGATCCGCGTCAAGGTCGAGGGCCTCGACAAAGTGGTCACCACCATCAAGGCCCCCAACGTGGTCGGCGAGATGGGTTTGCTCACCGGCGAGCCCCGGAGCGCCACCGTGGTGGCGACCACCGAGGTCGAGTGTTATCGCCTCGACAAAGAGGCCGTCCATCGCATCATGGCCTCACGCCCCGAGATCGCCGGCGAGATCTCGGCGCTCCTCGCCCGGCGCAACGCCGAGCTCGCCGCCGTGCGCGAGGGCCTCGACGCCGAGGCCAAGAAGAAGCGCATGGAGGCCGAGCAAAACCGGCTCTTCAAGACCATCTCGGGCTTCTTCGGCCTCGAAGACCGCTGATCGGGCCCTCCCTCTCGTGCCTTTGCGATCGAGCGGTCGTCAAACACCGCTCCTCGCGCGAGCATAGGAGGAGCGCCGCGGATACGGAAGCCGTTGACCGTCAAGGAGCGCGGCACTATCCGTCCGCGCGTGCGCCCTTTGATCCCGGTCCTCGTCGTCGCGGTCCTCATGAGCTCGATGGGCTGCATCGATCGCGCGGCCGAGCACCGCGTCCGCGCGAACGCGATGCTGCGCGGGGGCGACGCGGCGGCGGCCCTCAAAGAGTGCGACCAGGGGCTCGCGCACAAGAAGGACGACACGGCCCTCCTCATCCTGCGCGGCAAGGCGCTCTTCGAGCTCGACAAGCTCGACGAGTCCAAAGCCGCGTACGAGAGCGCGCTCCGCGCGGGCGAAAAAGAGCCGAAGCGCGCGCTCTCCGAGGCTTACTTGGGCCTCGGCATGATCGGCGCGCGCACCAAGGCGTGGGCCGACGCGCGCCGCAACTTCGAAGCGCTCGTGGCCATCGACAAGGGCGACGTGACCTCGCGCCTCAACGTCGCGCGCGTGTGCTTGGAGCTGAAGGACATCCCCTGCGCGATCGAGCACGCCGAGGCCGCGGGGCGCGTGCCCTTCCGCGGCAACGAGGAGCCCGTGCTCTACACGATCGGCACGGTGTACCTCGTCGCGGACAAGATCCACGAGGCGGAGCTCACGTTCCAGCACATCTGCGACGTGGTGCCGGGCGCGGCCACGTGCCCGTACGGCCTCGCGCGCGCGGCGGCCAAGCGCGGCGATCGCAACAAGATGCTGGGCGAGCTCGGCAAGGCGATCGACAAGCGCGTGCCGAGCCCCGACAAAATCCCTTCGGAGCCTGAATTCGTCGCGTACAAAGACGATCCCGAGTTCGTCGCGCTCGTCGCCAAGGCCACGAAGAAGTGAGCGGCGTCGCGCTCTCGATCCGGGGCGTGCAGAAGAGCTACGCGCTCGGCGCGACGTCGCTCGACGTGCTGCGCGGCGTGGATCTCGCGGTGCCGCGCGGCCAGATGTGCGCGGTGATGGGGCCCTCGGGCGTGGGCAAGAGCACGCTGCTCAACTGCGTGGCGGGGCTCGACGTGCCGGACAAGGGCACCATCGAGGTGCTCGGCACCGACATGGCCACGCTCGACGACGACGCGCGCACGCTCCTCCGGCGCAGGAGCATCGGCATCGTGTATCAATTCTTCAACTTGGTCGCGACGCTCACCGCGCGTGAGAACGTGGCCCTGCCGTACCTCATCGATCGCGCGCCGGCCGACGACGAGGCGGTCGCGCGCGCGCTCGATCGCGTGGGCATGGCGGGGCGCGCCGATCACCTGCCTTCGCAGCTCTCGGGCGGCGAGATGCAGCTCGTCTCGATCGCGCGCGCCATCGTCCGTAAGCCCGGCCTCGTGCTCGCGGACGAGCCCACGGGCAACGTGAACGTCGCGACGGGCCGCAAGATCATGGCGCTGCTCGCCGAGGTGTTGCGCGAGACCGGGAGCGCGATGGTGATGGTCACGCACAACCCCGAGGACGCCGCGCGCGCCGATCGCGTGGTGTTCATGAAGGACGGCGCGCTCGCGCCCGAAGCCTCGATCGAGGGGCGCGACGTGTCGGCGGCGGCGATCCACGATCGCCTCAAATCGCTGGGGATTTGAGCGTGATCGCGATCGTCCGCGCGATCTTCTCGGCGATGGTGCGGCTCATCGCCGCGCGCAACCTCGCGAGCGATCGCTTCGGCACCATCGCGGCGGTGCTCGGCGTGGCGCTCGGCGTCGCGACCGTGAACGTGGTCGTGATCCTCGACGTCAACACGCAGAAGGTCGAGGCCGCGCGCTGGACGCACGATCCCTCGGTCGCGAAGGCGCCCGACACGATCGCGATCCGCGGCGTCAAGCAAGGGGGCGCGCCCGTCGAGGCGCGCAGCGCGAAGACCGAGACGCACGAGGACTATGAGGTGATGCGCTCGGCGATCCGGCTCGGATCGCTCTCGGCGTTCCTCGTCGGCGCGCTCATCGTGTTCTTCACGTTCGGCGTCGTGGTCGACAAGCGCAAGCGCGAGGTCGCGCTGCTCCGCAGCTTGGGCGTCGGGCGCAGCGAGGCCGCGGCGATCTTCGTCTACGAGGCGGTCGTCGTGGGCGCGGTGGGCGCGCTCGTGGGCTTCGTCGCGTCGGTGCCCATGGCGGCCATGGCGGCGATGGCGGGCATCACCACGACGGGCAGGTTGCGCATCCCGCTTCGAACGCTCGAAATCCCGTGGGGATCGATGGCGCTCGTGGCCGCGATCGGCGCGGTGACGGCGCTCCTCGGCGTGCTCCGCCCTGCGCGCGACGTGTTTCGCCTCTCGGTCGCGGAGACGTTGCGCCCGCGCTTCATGGAGCGCGAAGGCCCTCGCGCGACCGCGCGGCGCGCGCGCAGCGTGACGCTCCTCGTGCTGCCGTTCATGTCGCTCGTCTACGGGCTGATGCGGCCGTTCTTCAAGAGCGCGCTGCCTTCGCTCACGTTCTTCGTGATCGAGGCAGGGCTCGTGTGCCTCGCGTTCTTGGCGACGCTCGCGCTTGTACCGGATTTGGTACAGCGCGCGGGTGGCCTCCTCTTGCGGCTCGTCCCGCGGCTCCCGCCGGCCGAGCGGCTGCTCACGCTCCGGCGCGTCGAGCTCACGGGGCACGAGCTGTCGTGGTCGGTGAGCGGGGTGATGCTCGTCTTTTCGCTCCTGCTCGCGCTGCACATCGCGACGTACGCGCTGAAGCGCGAGGTCGTGCGTTGGGCGGACAAGGCCATCGCGGGCGACGTGTTCGTGACGCCCGCGGTCGCCGGATTGCGCGCGGACGACGCGCTCGAGACCTTGCCCAAAGACGCTGTCGCCGTGCGGTATTCGACCAAGACCCCTTGGCCCAACACCGTGTATGCGGTCGCCTCCGGGGAACTCGCGCCGTTCGCCAAAGCGCGCAAGCGGGCCGATTTGGTGCGCATCGCCGAGCGCATGGGCCCTGGCAAGGTGCTCCTCTCGACGATGATGGCGCGCCGTTATCGCGTCAAAGAGGGGGACTCTCTCGTGTTCTCGGGGCGCGGCGGCGAGAGGACGTTGGAGATCATCGCCGTCACCGACGACATCGGCTTTACGCTCACGTCGGCGTCTTATCGGAACGTCAAGACGTATGCCATCATCGACGAGGCCGATTATCCCCTTATTGAGCCTTGGACCGATCCGGTGGGCGCGGTGGCGGTGGTGGCGGACGGCCGCAGGCTCGACATCGTGCGATGGATGAACGGGGGTTGGGCGCACCGGCGAGGCATCGAGTGGGGGATGCTGTTCACGTCCGGCGCTTGGTACAAGGGTGTTCGGGTGCGCGAGACGAACCGGGACTTTTTGATCTTCGATTTGATCTTGGCGCTCACGAGCGTGCTCGCGGCGGTGGGCATCGCGAATCAGATGGTGCTCTCGGTGCGCGGGCGAAAGCGGGAGATCGCGCTCTATCGTGTGCTCGGGATGACGCCCCGCGAGGTGCGGCGGCTCGTGCTCTTCGAGGGGGCGTTCATCGGGCTCACCGGAGGGCTCTTCGCGGCGCTCTTGGGGGTGCCGCTCGGCTACGCGGCGATCGGCGCGCTGCGCGCGGTGTCGGCCTTCGAGGTGGAGTTCCACCTGCCGATTGGGTATGTCGTCGCGGTGGTGGTCGGCTCTGTCGTCGTGTCGCTCGTCTCGGCGCTCATCCCCGCGTCACGCGCGGTGGAGATGGGCGCGGCCGAGTCGATCCACTATGAGTGACGTTTACGCGCGGAGCACGCGCACCGGCTTGCCCGAGGGGGTCACGGCCTCTTCCCAGCGGGGCTCGGCGATGCGTTTGGGAGAGCGCCTGTCGAAGATCACGAGCACGCCGCGCGGCAAGCGGAGCTGCTTCAAATAGCCGTCGAGCTGCTCCAGCCCTCGCTTCAACGGGTCAGCCTGCTTGGGGCGCCACACCTTGATCTCGACGGCGCGCTTTTGAACGGCCCGCTTCCCGTTCGGGCGGCGGTACGGCCAGCGGACGAGCAGATCGATTCGGCCCCTGCCGACTCCATATTCGCGGTCAATGTATCCGCCGCCGTTCACGAGCCTTTGCATCCACGCCATGAGCACGAGCTGGGGCGCGACCTCGTGATAGGGCGTCGCGCTGAGCAGCGCCGCGCCGTGCTCGGACCAGAAGCCCATGAACCCATGGAGGAGCTTCTTGAAGGCGAGCCGCCCGTCCGGGAGCACGAAGCTCGACGGCTCCACGGTGACGCTCTCCTCGGTCGCCGCGGCGAGCACACGTACGATGATCTCGCGGTAAATGGGGTTTGCCACACGCACGGGCCTGCCCTGTGCGACGAGGCCCAACGCGCGGACGTACGCGAGGTCGTCATCGAGATCGTCGCTCTGCACCACGTCGCCCGCGATGAGCGGCGTGAGGATGCGGCGCACGCGATCTTCGCGGAGCCGCGCGAGCAAGGAGTCGAGATGGGTCGCCCGCGCGAGGATGAGCCGCTCTTTGGCCATGTCCAGATGGCGTGACGTGATGGGCTCGGTGACAGGCACCTTCATCTTGTCGACGACCTCGCGGGCGAGCGCGTTGACGAGCCAAGGTTGCCCTTGGGTGAGCTCAAAAGCGCGCGAGAGGGCCCCTTTGGTGAAGGGCTGTCCCGTCTCTTCGGTGTGCTGGGTGTAGAGCGAACAAACCTCTTCGAATGAGAAATCGCCGAGCCGGCTCGCCTCGACCTTGACGTTGAAGGGGCTCGACGAGCCGATGCGCGGCGGGTTGCCGCCTGCGGCGAGCTTGTAGTCGCGCACGTCGCGCAGGCCGCAGAGGACAACCGACCACGGAAAATGCTCCGGTCGATCGGGGTAGCCGGCGCGGAGCTGCCGGAGCACGTTGATGATCGAATCGCCGACGAGCGCGTCGATCTCGTCAAAGAAGATTACGAGCGGTCTGGGGCACGCCTCGGCCCACGCGCCGAGCGCGGCGGCGAGCTGCTGCTCGGCGGGGGCGTCGGGGAAGGGCGGCGGTTGGAGCTCGGCGGGGAGGTCCCGATGCGCGGCGGCCTTGAGCGCATAAAGAAGGGCGCGCATCGCGGCGTCATAACGGTCGCCGGCGACGGACGCCGCCTCACACGTAACGTGCAGCGCCGCATAGCGCCCCTCGGCGGTGAGCGTCTTGGCGAGCGCGCGGAGCGTGGTTGTCTTGCCGGTCTGCCGCGGCGCGTGGAGCACGAAGTAGCCTTTTTGCTCGATGATCTCGCGCGCTTCGGGCAGGCGAGGCTCGGGCGGCACCATGTAGTGATCGGCGGGGTTGCACGGGCCCGCGGTGTTGAAGTGCCTCGGCATGACAGAGCTTTTAGCCTCGGAGGCGGCCGGGCAGCAAGCTCCGCGACGCACATCTACTATGGCGCGAGCTTGGCGATGAACGTGTCCTCACCGCCCATCCCCGAGCGAGCCCCGCCGCCGAGGTCGATGCCGCCGCTCAACATGAAGCCCGCGAGGATGATGTTGGACATCGGATCGGTCGCCACCGTCTTGCCCACTTGAAAGGCGGTGTCGCCGAAGATCTTGGCCCAGAGCAGGTTGCCCGAGACATCGTATTTGGCCAGGAACGCGTCGCTCGGGCCGGCCGAAGAGGCGATGTTGAGCCCGCCGAAGTTGACGGTGCCTTGGGCGTACCCCACGATGACGACGTTGTCGGCGGGGTCGACGGTGAGCGTGCCGAGCCCTTGGCTGCTCGCGCCGGAGATGGCCTTGCTCCAAAGGTGGTTGCCCGAAGGGTCGAATTTGGCGAAGAAGACGTCGATGCCGCCTTGGCTCGTGAGCGAGGCCCCGCCAAAGTCGATGGTGCCGCTGAACACCCCCGTAAAGACGGGGTTCTGCGCGCTGTCGAGCGCCACGCCCACGCCGGTCTGATCCATCGCGTCGCCGAAGCGCTTGCTCCAGAGGTGCGCGCCCGCGGGGCTCAGCTTGACCAAGAACGTGTCGTTGAGCCCTTGGCTCACGAGGTCCGCGCCGCCGAAGTTGGCCGTGCCGCTGAACTCGCCCTCCACATACACGTTGCCCGACGCGTCGGCCACGATGGCGCGGCCGTTCTGATTGCCGCTCTTGCCAAACCCCATGCTCCATTGGTGCGCGCCCGCGGAGCTCAGCTTGACGACGTACGCGTCGGTCGCGCCCTGCGTCGGGATCACCCCACCTCCGAAGTCGACCGAGCCGTTGAACACGCCCGTCGCGACCACGTTGCCCATCGGGTCGATCGCGACGGCGCGCGGCGTGGTGATGGCGTCGCCGAAGCCCTTCGACCATTGATACACCCCGCTCGCATCGAACTTGACGATGAACCCCGAGCGGGTGCCCAAAGGCGTGTGCGCGCCCCCGCCGAAGTCGACCGGAGCCTCGAAGTGGCCCGTGCCATAGATGTTGCCCGCCGGGTCCGTGGCGAGCCACGAGAACTGGCCCCCTGATCCGAAGGCCTTGCTGAAGAGGCAATTGCCGTTCGGATCGAGCTTGATGAGGAGGAGCGTGTCAATCGCGTTGGGCGAGATCGTGCCGCAGCCGTAGTCGAACGCAGAGTCGAAGTAGCCGCCGAAGAGCACGTTGCCCGAAGGGTCGGTCGCGACGGCCACGCCCTCGTCGTCGAGCGGGCCGCCCCAACCCTTGGACCAGAGATGAGCGCCGGAGCACGCGGGCGCCGCGGCGCCGCTGCAGTCGTCGTCCGCGGCGGTCGCGCAGTTCTCGGGCTTGGGCGTGACCTCGCCGGCGCAGGGGCCATAGGAGGTGCCTTGTGCGTCGCACGTGGCCATCCCCCCTTTGCACGGGCCCACTCCTTGTGTGTTGGCGGGCCCCGAATAACACGCCATCTGCTCGCCGGGGTTACAGACCATGCCGGAGCTCGAGGACGACGATGCCGTGGCGCCGCCCATCCCCCCGAAGCCGCTGCTCGATGATGTGGCGCCGCCGCCCGATGATGTGGCGCCGCCCCCCGAAGACGACGTTGAAGCCCCGCTCGATGACGATGAGCTCGATGACGATGAAGAGGAGGACGACGAGCCCCCCATCCCGCCTTGCCCAGAGGAGCCCGAGGAGCTGCTCGATGACGTGGTGCCGCCCGAGCCGCACCCGGCGAACGTCGCGGACGCGCCCAGCGAGGCCAACACCATGAGGAAGAGACCGCCCTTTGACCTCGTGATTCGCATGGGATCGAGATATCGTATCTCGCCTCGGGAAGCAGCAAAAACGTGGGACGCGCAGATCGCCCCGTTCCCTCGTTGTGGCGGCGCGCGCCGTTGTGATAGCGTGCCGCCCATCATGAAGACCTCCGCGCCGTCCGCCGACAGCTACAAAGCCCTTGCCCGCGCGTGGGCCGCCACCGTCACCGTGGTCACCGCGCGCGCCAAGCCCGAGAGCCTCTCCGGCGACACGCCCGCGCTCGACGGCTTCACGGCCACGGCGTTCCTCACGGTGTCGATCGATCCGCCGATTATCCTCGTCTCGGCGACGCGCACGTCGAGCGCCTTTACGATGCTCCGGGACTCCGCTTCGTTCTCGGTGAGCCTGCTCGCGCCCGGCCAAGCCGACGTCGCGGGCATCTTCGCCAAGCCCCAAGCCGAGCGCAAAAAGCTCTGGGACACGGTCCCTTGGGCGGAGGGCGTGGAGGGCGCGCCGGTCGTCGCGGGCGCGGCGGGCGCGTTCTCGGCCACGGTGCGGCAGCTCGTCGACGCGGGCGATCACGTGCTCGTGCTCGGCGACGTGACGGCCATCCACCTCGGCGAAGGCTCGGACTCGCTCGTTTATCACAACAGGGCGTATGGCAAGGTGACGCCCGCCGGGTGAGGCACGATCACCATGCGGCTCACGTCCTTTCGGGTCTCCGGGTACAAAAATTTCAAGGCCGCTCTGCGCCTCGAAGATATCGATCGCTTCACGGTGATCCATGGCGACAACAACGTGGGCAAGTCAAACCTCGTCGAGGCCATGGCCCTCTTTTTTCTCTTGCTCGATGCCGAAGAAGGCCCTTCGGGCGGCGTCGCGTCCAGCTATGAGCGGCGAGCGGACGCGGACAATGCTCGTTCGTTCGGCTACTTCATCGAACAAGGCATCGAGCCCAACGACATTTTCCCGCTCGACAACACGGGCGAGCCTATTCGCTTTCATGCGGAGATCGCTGCGGATGACGGCGCGCGCCAAGCGGTGAGCATCGAGCTCCGTCGCGTCGAGGGGGCGCTCACGTGGACGTCTACGCCCGAGAGATCGAAGCGCGCAATGCGCGCGCCTCGCTTCGCGCTGCTGCGGGCGGATCGGACCTTGCTCTCGATCGCTGGAGCAGGCTCGGCGCCGACGCACCGTGAGCCTTTGCCCAAAGAGCTCGGGCTCATGTTGTTTGATGGTCAGGAGGCCGAGCCCGGGTCCAAAGAGCGCGAGCGCTTCCTTCATTTTCTTCAATCGCTCGATTCTTTCCGCCACCTCCTTGGGGACGGTGGGTGGCGCGTGCGCTATGACAGGCGAGCGGAGAGCGCGGATCTCGTGTTCGAGAGCGGTGTTCGCCGGACCCCTCTGCGCCTCATGGGCTCCGGCGTCCACCAGATCATCAACATCGCGGCGAGGCTCTCGTTGATCGGAGCCGACATCGTCGCGATCGAAGAGCCGGAGCTGAACCTGCGCTATGACGCTCAGCTCCACCTGCGTGACATGCTCGATCGTTTGGCCGGCGGCGTAAATGGTCCAGCGCAAATCTTCATGACGAGTCATTCACCGGCGTTCGAGCTCACGGAGACGTTCTTCTCGATGCGCCCCTCGGAGGGCGGCCCTGCGCTGGAGCGCAGACCCAACAGTGAGGCGCGCCGCATCCTGGCGCTGGAGGTCGAGGAGCCGAAGAAGGGCGCATCCGCGCCGATTTCGTATGTCACCACCGAAGGGCTGGTTCGTATCCCCGACAAGGTCCGGCGCGCTCTCTCGCTCTCGGAGGGGGGGCTCGTCGTGTTCGTCCCTGCGAAGGATGGCCACTATCAAATGCTCACGACGACCCAGTTTTGGGATCTCTTCGAGGAGGAGACACCTTCGTCATGACCGAGGGCGAGGTCAGGGCGAAGCTCGGTGAGGGCGGCGTCAAGCTGGCGCTCGACACCAACACGCTTTGGAGCAGAGGAAAGCTCGAAGCGATCTCGGAGGGGGTTAAGCGATGGAACGAGCGGCTGCGCGCGGGCGAACGCGGCTCCGTTCGAATGTTGGTCTCGACGGTGGCGCACACCGAGAAGCTTCGCCAGTTAAAGCAAAGGCTCAAAGGCACGTTCGACGAAGGCGTCATTTTTGCCGGCCTGGAGTCGCTCGGCCTCGAGATCGAGCCATTCTCCGCTCATCATGCGATGATGACGGCGACCCGGCTCGGGGAGCGATATCAAGACGACGGTGCGTGGTGGGAGGCGAAGCGCAAGCGCTGTCTCGAGTGTTTGGGCTTGTCACGGGAGATGGAGACGCCGGGGAAGGGGAGCGGCTGTGGGGCGACCAATGACTGGCTGATCGGCGGCCACGCGCTCGCAGAAGGCTGCATCTTGGTCACGAGTGACACGGGGGTCGAGTTTTCGGGCCTCGTCGAGCGCGTGAGGCCCGAGGTGCTGATCGCGGCGCTCGGCGCCTTGAACGGGGGGCGCCATGACGGTGAGGTCCAGGGTCAATAGCCAGCGTGACAAACTCCCTTTGGCCAAGCCCTCCGTCATCGTGTCGTTGGAGCTGATGGAGCCCCGGAGCCAGGAGGAGAGCGCGCGGTGGCTGGAGCGCATGCAGGCCCTGATCGGAGACCCTGAGATCGCAAAGCTCTACGATAAATCACTCGTCGTCACAGGGAGGCGCGCCATTCGGGTCGCGCCTCTCCGGCGAGGCGGTACGCTACCTTTTTGGGAGCTGCTGGATGTGGTCCACGTTCAAGGGGAGCTGCTCAGCGGGGGAGCTTTGGTCCGAGGTGTGGTGTGGCTCGGGGATGCCGCGGCGCGAGGTGGCGTGCTCTCGGGATCCGGCGTCGAGGAGGTTAATCGCATCCACGACGAGCTCGAGCCGCTCCCCCGCGTGATCGTCGATCCCCGCCTCTTCGTGGAGGTCGAGCTCAACAAGGATGCGCGCGCTCCACATCATGACGTGAAGGCCGAGCTCGGCTACATTCAAGAGCTGGTGCACAGAGGGGACGATGGGGTTTGGTTCGTCGATTCGCTCAAGGCTTATCCCTTGGAGCTCGATGACGAGGAAGCGGCGATCGGCTTTCTGAAGGCGCACCAAAAGCTCGTTCGCGATCGGCTCTCCTTGGCTCCGCGGCTCGGACGAGACGCGAGGATCGCCACCTGGATGTGGGCCGAGCACAACCGCGTCGCGGGCGAGCTCCTGAAGCTCCCGCCCCAAGCCCCTTCACTCTACACCTTCCCTCCGGGGCTCAAGGCACCTTAGCGTCGCTCCGAAGGGCCATGAGCCGATGGAGCCTGATAAAGCGATCTCCTGTCATGTCCGCGGCCGTGAGCCCATAAGCCCGATAGGCGCCGAGGAGCTCGACCGCGCCCGAGCGCACGGTGAAGCGCGGCTCGAACGCGGAGAGCGCCCTCCGAACCTTGCCGAAGTCCACACGATAGCTCCGATGATCGCTGACCCCGCTCGCCCGCTCGACGCGCGCGCCCGGCACGACCTCGGCGACCATCGCGGCGAGGTCGGCGATACGGTGGTTGTCCTCGGTCGATCCCACGTTGAAGGCTTGATCGTACACGACCTCGCGAGGCGCGGTGAGCGCGGCGAGGAACAGAGAGGCGATGTCGGTGACGTGGACGAGCGGGCGAAACGCGCCCCCGTCGCTCGACAGCCGAACGACGCCTGTCGTGAGCGCCCAGCCGACGAGGTTGTTCAGCACGACGTCGAGCCGGAGCCGCGGGGACACCCCATACGCGGTGGCGTTTCGTAAATAGACCGGGCAAAAATGGGCGTCGGCGAGCCGACTCAAGCCCTCCTCCGTATCGGCCTTGGAGCGCGCATAGGCGGTGAGCGGCCGCAACGGGGCGCGCTCGTCCACGAGCCCGTCCTGCGCGCCGTAGAGGCTGCACGACGACGAGAACAAAAATCGCTCGACGCCCGCGCGTTTGGCCTTCTCCGCGAGCGAGAGCGCGCCGAGCGTGTTGATCGCGTGGGTGAGCGCGGGGTCGATCTCGCCCATGGGATCGTTGCTGAGCGCCGCCAAATGGATCACCGCGCCCTTGCCCCCGAGCACCTCTTCGGGCACGTCGCGCACATCCATCGTGCGATCGACCGCGGGCGGCGCGGCCGGAGGGCCGAAGTCGCAGCCGTCGAAATACCCTATGTCGATGCCCGTCACCTCATGACCATGGGCTTCGAGCATCGGTGTGAGCGCCGCGCCCAAATACCCACGATGACCCGTGACGACGACCTTCATGGCGCGCTACGGCGAGCCCCATCGCTCCATGAGCGCGAGCAGCGTCGCGTTCTCAGGCACCTTCGACCAAAAGCCGGCGCGGACCGCGGCGTCGGGGATCTTGGCGGCGATCGCCTGCGCGTGATCGTGCGCCTCGCGGAGCGCGCTCCGCGCTTCGTCCGGGCGACCCAGCGCGGCGAGCGCCTCGGCCCTCGCCACGCGCGCGAACGTGCCGCGGAAGCCCGGAGCGCCGAGCGCGCTGAGCGCGAGGATCGCGTGATCGGCGGCGTCGGCGGCGCCGCTCGCGTCCCCGTCCGCGAGGAGGATCGCGGCGAGCGTCGCGTGCGCGGCCGCGTGATCGATCGGCGCGGCGCCGAGCTTCGCGATCGCCTCGTGGATCGCGGCGCGCGCGCCCGCGCGATCGCTCGTCCTGCGGAGCAGCTCGGCGAGCGCCCAGTGACCGCGCGCCTCTTCCAAGACGAACCCGCGCGCCTTGCCCGCGTCGATCATCCGCTCCGCCTCGCGCACGCCTTCGTCGAGGTTGCCCGTCTCCGCGAGCACCGAGAGGAAATAAAACGTGCGGTTCGACGAGAGCAGGCCGAGCTCCTCGTCGACGACGAGCGTCGCGCGCAGCGCGCTCTCGGCGCGCTCGAGCGCGCCCAACATCCACGCGTTCATGCCGATCATCACGTCGGCGAAGAGCACGCCCCGCCGGTGTCCCGCCTCGGAGAACGCCCCGCGCGCCGCGTCCGCCCACGCGAGCCCCGACCACGGATCGCAGCCCGCGCACGCCTCGCGGTGCGTGTGCGCGATGCTCATCCACGCGCGCGCGATCGGATCGCGATCCGCTCCCTTCGTGACGATCTCGTGGATGCGCCGGACCAGATCGCCCGAGAGCGCGAAGCGCCCGGTGGACTCCAACAAAAACGATGCGGTCGCGAGCGCCATCGCGATCGCGGCCTCGGCGCCCGGCTCGGGCGTGACGCGCGAGAGCGCGCTCAACGACGCGAGGAACGACGCGTCGTCGCCGCGCTGCGCGTGGCCCGCGAGCATGACCGTGGACGAGAGCACCCACGGCGCGCTGCCCGGCGGCGAGAGCTCCATCACCTGCGCCGCGTACGCCGCTGCTTTTGGCCACTCACCGCGCCAGCCGTGCGCCTCCGTGAGCACGCCGAGGAGCGGCACGCGCACGTGATCGGGCACCGCGCCCGCGAGCCCCCGCGTCGCGCGCGCGAGCGCCGCGTCGGTGTCGCCGCCTCGGAGCGCCTGCGCCGCGGCGCTCACGAAGAACGTGCCCGCGCGGCCCGCGTCGCCTCCACGCTCGAAGTGCTCGGCGAGCACCATCGCGTTCGGCTCACCCGATCGCTCCAAGAACGCGCCCGCGAGCATGTGCCCGAGCGCGCGATCGTCGTCGGTCAGCGTCGCGTACGCGCCCTCGCGGAGCAGCGCGTGACGGAAGGTGTACTCATCATCGCCGAGGAATTTGCTGCGCGCCTTGCGGATCACGAGCTCGCGCGCGGCGAGGTCGCGCAGGTGGCCGTCGAGATCGAGCAGCGCGTCGGGGCTCGACGTGCGCATCGCACGCCCTTCGGGCGCCTCGCCGAGCAGCGCCGCGATGCCGCCCTTCCAGAACACTTGGCCGAACACGCTGCCCGCGCGCAGCACCCGGCGCGTCTCGGCCGGGAGCGACGCGAGCCTCGCCTGCACCATCGCGAGCACGGTGCCGGGCAGCGCCTCGCCCTTCCCCTCGGCCACCGCGCGGATGAGCTCTTCGAGGTAGAACGCGTTGCCCTCGGCCTGCGCGACGATGCGATCGAGGATCGCGCGCGGCGTGTCCTCGCCGAGCGCGGATCGCACGAGCCGCTCGGCCGCGCGCTTGGGCAGCTCGCCGAGGCGGATCTCGTGCACGCCCCGCGCGCTCCAGAGGCGAGGGAAGAGATCGTGCACCTCGGGCCGCGCGAGCGCGAGGAGGAAGATGGATCGATCGGCGAGCGATCGCAGCGCCGCGTCGAGGAACTGCACGCTCGGGAGATCGCCCCAGTGAAGGTCCTCGAGCGCGAGCACGAGCGGCGCGCTTTTGTTCTCGCCGGCGAGCAGATCGCAGAACGCCGCGCGCATGTGATCGCCCATGAGCTTCGCGTCCATGCGCGCGGCGCCGAGGTGGTTGTTCGCGCCGTCGTCGAAGGGGACGCCCGCGAGCTCGCCGAGGTACGCGGCGGTGCGCATCGCGTTGCCCGCGTTGATCGACGTCGCGTACGTCGCGAGCCCGCGCCGCTGCTCGACGATCGGCGCGCCATCGGCGAGGCCCGCGGCGCGGCGCACGAGCTGCGCGATCATCCCGAACGGCGCGCCCGCGCTCATCGGATCGCCGCGCGCGATCCACACCTTGGCCTTGCCCTCGTGCGCGCGTAAAAACTCCGCGCGCAGCCGCGATTTCCCCGCGCCCGCGGGCGCGGTGACGAGCACCACGCGCGCGACCTGATCGTCGATGCACTCGTCGAGCGTCGCGGTGAGCATCGCGAGCTCGCGATCGCGACCGACGCACTCGGTGGGCTTGCCGAGCAGCGTGCGAGGCCCCTCGGTGTAGCGCTCGCGCTCGGAGACGAGCACGCGCGCCGCGCTCTCCGCGATCATCTCGAAGCGCACGGCGCACAGGCCCGCCGTGACCTCGTCGATCAACGGGCCGCGAGGCGCGAGCCCGCTCCGCTGCACGGCGCGCAGGAGCGACACGGCGCGATCGATGGCCTCGCCCATCGGCAGCCTCCCGCGGAGCTCGGCCGCGCCCGTCGCGAGCGCGATGGTCGAGGCCTTCGCGATCTCGCCGAGCGCGAGCGCGGTGCGCGCGGCGCGCGCGGCTTGATCGGTCGCGGCGCCGTCGCTCACCAGCGTGACGATCGCCGTGCCGTCCGCGAGCCCTTCGAGCTCGGCGCCGAACGGGAGCACCGCCGCGCGGAGCTTGGCGAAGACCGCGTCGGCCTGCGCGGGCGTGATCGTGTCGCTCGACGTGTCCGCGGCGCCCCCCGGCGGCGCGACCAGGATCACGCACACGAGCCTGCGCTCGCCCGCGCCGAGCGCCGACGGGCGATCGGGCGGGAAGGCCTCGTCGCCCTCTCCGCCCAGGATCGCGGAGAGCTCCTCGGCGACCGCGCGCCCGTCCAGAGGCCGCTCGGCGGCCTGCTTCGCGAGCATGCGCGCGACGAGGTCCGAGAGCGCGGCGGGCACGCCGTGCCGGAGCTCCTCCACGCGCGGCGCCTCTTCGACGAGGATCTTCGCGAGCACCGCGAGCGCGTGGCGGCCCTCGACCGGCGCGCGCCCGGTGAGGCACTCGAAGAGCACGCAGCCGAGCGCGAACACGTCCACGCGCGCGCCCGCGTCGCGCTCGCCGCGCGCCTGCTCGGGCGCCATGTACGCGAGCGTCCCCACGACGCCGCCCGTCCGCGTCACCGCGCGCGCCGGATCGAGCACGCGCGCGACCCCGAAGTCGAGGATCTTTACACGTGAAGGATCGCCGTCGACGAGGAACAGGTTGCTCGGCTTGACGTCGCGGTGGACGATGCCCTGCGCGTGCGCGGCCCCGAGCGCCTCGGCCACGTGGAGCACGCACGCGACGGCCTCGCTCACCGAGAGCGGCCCGCGCTTGAGCCGCATGGCGAGGTCCTCGCCGTCGAGCCACTCCATCGCGAGGTAGCGCTCGCCCGGCGCGGTCACCCCGTGCTTCACGTGGCGGACCACGTGCGGGTGGTCGAGCGCGGCGAGGACCTCGGCCTCGCGGCAGAAGCGCGCGTCGTCCTCGGGCTCCAGGCTGTGCTGCACCTTGAGCGCGATAGGTTGCCCGGTCGTGTTGTCCCGGGCCTTGTAGACCGAGCCCATGCCGCCCGACTGCGCGAGACGCTCGATGCTGAACCGGCCGTCGATCACGTCCCCAGGGCGCATAGGTAGTTCGTTCGCTCGTAACACTGTCTTTCGCGCGCTTTCAACAAGGGAGGCGGCCGAGGTGCTATCCTCGCCTCCGGCCCGATGTCCGCACCGGCGAAGAGCTGCCCCTCCTGCGGCGAGCACTACGGCAAAGACGTGCTCTTCTGCCCGCGCGACGGCACGCCGATCGCCAGCTCCAAGTCGGGCTCGTCGCCCGGCGCCGAGCGCGACGCGTACGTCGGCGTCGAGCTGCCTGGACAGATCCGCATCGAGAGCCTCATCGGCATCGGCTCGATGGGCCGCGTTTACCGCGCGTTTCAGGGCGGAATCGATCGCGACGTCGCGGTGAAGATCCTGCACCGCGAGCTCAGCGCCAACGCGGAGCTGGTCGCGCGGTTTCATCGCGAGGCGAAGGTCGCGAGCCGCCTCGTCCACCCGCACGTGGTGCAGGTGCTCATGACAGGGTCGCTGCCGCACACGCGTGATCCCAAGGTCGGCGGCGAGCTCTACCTCGTGATGGAGCACCTCGACGGCATCTCGCTGCTCTCGGCGCTCGCGGCGGCGGGCACCGAGGGTGAAGGGTCGGCGCTGCCGCTGCCGCGCGCGCTCCGCGTCGCGCTCCAGATCTGCGACGCGGTCGGCGAGGCGCACGCGCAGGGCATCGTCCACCGCGACCTCAAGCCCGAGAACGTGATGCTCGTCAAGCGCGGCGAAGATCGGGATTTCGTGAAGGTGCTCGACTTCGGGATCGCGCGGCTCGACTGGGCCGATCGATCGCTCGCGACGCAGGCGGGGCTCATCTTCGGCACGGCCAAGTACATCTCGCCCGAAGGCGCGGAGGGCCACCCGGTCGGCCCGCCCGCGGACGTGTACTCGATCGCGACCATGCTCTATCAGATGCTCGCGGGTCGCACGCCGTTCGAAGGCGACTCGCCGGTCGCGCTGCTCGTGCAGCACACGCACACGCCGCCGCCCGCGCTCCGCACCATCGCGCGCGCGAGCTACGTGCCCGCGCCGCTCGCGTCCGTGATCATGGCGAACCTCTCCAAGAAGCCCTCGGATCGCGCGGAGGACGCGCGCGCGCTCGGGCGCGAGCTGTTCGCGGCGGCGCGCGCGAGCGGCCTCGTCCCCGAGGAGATCGCGGCGAGCGCGCTCTTCTCGACGGGCTCGGGCGCGGTGAAGCTCGCGTCGCGCGAGCGGACCAAGTCGCACGAGCTCTCGGCCGATCTCGCCGACAAGATCGGCGGCGTCGCCGCGGCCCCGCGCGAGGGCGATCCGCTGCCGAGCTCGAAGGGCGACACGAGCACGTTCGCAGGCATCGCGCCGCTCTCCCGCAGCGGCTCGGTCCCCGCCTCTGCCTCCGCTCCTTCGGTCGACGTGCCGCGGGCGATCGACGCCGGCGCGGAGGATCCGTGGGCTCCGCCGAGGTCCGCGCGCGTGATCGAGATCCCGCGCGCGCTCGACGTGACCGAGCCCTCGCCCTCCGAGGCGCCCATCACCGATCCTTCGCCCACGATGGAGGAGCAGGAGCCGCGCGTGGTGACGCCGCCTCCGCTCCCGAAGCGATCATCGCCCGTGAACGTGGCAAGGACGATCCCCGAGCCGACGCCGACGATCCACGGGGGCACGGAGACCTCGCTCGAAGAGCCGGACGAGCCGCCTCCGCGCTCGCGCCTCGAACGGATGCGGCGCGCGCGGTACGGCGTGATCATCGCCCTCGCGCTCCTCTTGACGCCCCTCGTGATCTTCGGCGGAAGGCGGCTCCAGAGCGCGGGCGACGTCGCGGGGGCGGGCTCGCTCGACGTGATGCTCGACGACGCGCGCGACTGCTTGAAGCGCCGCGCGTACGACGCGCCCAAAGATCAGAACGTCAAAGACATCACCGACAAAGCGCTCGCGCGCCACCCGGGCAACCAGCGCGTGATCGAGCTGCGGCGCGAGGCCGCGGAGCGCATCGTGGCGGACGCGCTCGGCCGCAAATATGCGGGGGACATGGTCGAGGCGAAGCGGCTCGCGGAGCTCGCGCTCGCGCTCTCCCCCGATCTCACGACGGCGCAGCACTTGGTCGCCGAGATGAACCGGGATCGCGCGCCGGACATCGCGCCCGCGAGCTCGGCGAGCGCCTCGGCCAAGCCGCGCAAGACGACGCCGCGCGATCGCCCGCCCGAGCCAAAGGCCTCTGCGGACGCGCCGCGCAAGCCCGACAAGCGCGATCCGGTCAAAGCCCCCACCGCCGAGCCCACGGGCGCGGTGCTCCCGCCCGATCCTCGCCCCGATCCTCGCCCGCCGTCGAGTGGACCATGGCTGTAGGGAAGGTGGGCCATCGAAGTGGGTCGCGACTCCGCGTCCGCGGGTCGCTCGATCGCGCGGTCGTGCCTTTGGCGATCGCCGCGGCGGTGATGGGATATTCGAAGGGGGCCTTGGCGGACGAGAGCACGGCGGCGATGCGGGCGCGGGCGGCGCGCGAGATGGGGTTGCCGCACGTGATCGCCGAGGCGGGGGCGGGGTTTCTGGCGCTGCCGGGCGCCGAGGTGTGCCCCAACGACTCCAACGCATGCAAGCGCGGGGAATTTAGCTTGGCGGTCGGGCTCAGGAGCCTTTACCGCTACAAGATGTTCGGGTTCGGCGCGGGGATCCAGTGGGCGACCACGGTGCGGAGCGACTCCGCGCGCGGCGCGCCGGAGCTCGAGCGCGATCACTCGCGGAGCTACTTCCTCGTCGAAGGGGCGTTTCGCTGGTACTTCTTCCGCAACAAATCGTGGGACGTGTGGACCGGGGTGAGCTTCGGCGGCGTCGTGGTCAACGACTCGTGGTCCGCCAAGAAGGACCCTTATAAAGACACGACCATCGTCGGGCCGCGCGCGGCGACGCTCGGGACCGAGGGCGTCACCGTGGGGGCGAGCGTGGGTGGGGAGTGGAGCTTCGCGTCCAACTGGTCGTTTGGGCCGATGGTGCGTTATGCGAGCTGGTTCTTGCCGGGCACGCGCGAGCGCTCACCCACGCTCGACGTGGCCTCGCTCTCGGGGCGCGTCGACATGTTCGACGTGAGCGTGCAGATCGTTTACCGCATCTCGCTCTGAGCCCTTTGGGCCTCTCACCTCGGGTCAACGCGCGGCCGGCGCGTGGAGGTCATCCCAAGTCGTCCCAATCGATCGTCTTGAAGGCGATCAGGTACTCCCAGTTGTTGAGGACCTCGATCTTGAGCGACTTGTTGCTCGTGAGGGTGTACTTGACCTGCCCGTCGAGGCTCGCGTTCATGTAGCTGATCGCCCCTTTGAGCTCGACGCTGAATTCGTCGGACAGCGAGAGGTTCATGAACGGGTTCTTCGCGATCAAGACTTGATCGACCAGATATTGATCGTCGACGTCTTTGATGTCCGGGAACACGACGCGGTAGTTCCCCTCGCACCACTTGTACAGCTTGCACATGTTGTTGGTGGGGATGTACTCGACGTACGCGTCCCCCGCCTTGAAGCCATAGCTGAAGGAGGTGAGCGAATCGTAGTTGAACGCGACGCGCGCCTCGGCGACCGGCCCTGCGGTGTAGCCCAACCCCGATTGGAACATGCAGGTGGCCCTCAAGCCGATGTTGAGGTGCATGCCGGAGAGGACCGTCTTTTGCGCGAGCTTCTCGTCCGCGGGGATATGAAGGGTATCGCGGTTGCGGTTCATGGCGTCGAGCACCACGCCGGCCCTCGCGAAGTGGAGCGGCTGCGGGTAGCGCACGCCGAAGCCACCCTCCCTCTTGAGGACAGACCCCAGCAAATCGCGCCCCGCCGACGTGTCGGCTTGGTGGAAGACTTGGAGGAACCACATCTTGCCGAGCCCTGTCACCAGATCCTCGGAGAGATAGATCTTGCTCCTGTCGGAATCCATAAAAAGCTCCTTTCGTGACCGGCGCTCATCGGGCTTCCCTGATCCGCCGGCGCGACCTGTTGTTGGAGCAATCGGTGGGCCGGCTGCGGTCATCCTCCTTTGGCGTCGCCAATCCCATGGAAACAAGCACGGGAGTGACCGGCGGCGCGAGCCCGTTGGCCGCTCGACGCACCCCGTGCACCGTTGGGGCGCCGTTTTTGCGATTCGAGCGATGGGCTTCTCACGAGGCTCGTTGTCCGGGTAAGATCGCTCGTGATGAGCCCGACGACGATCGATGGTCCTGCGCGACGCGCGACGCGCGACGCTTCGAGCCCCCGGCCCCTCCGCGGGGGATCACCCGTGACGCGACGGTCTTTGCTCGCCGGCGTCGTGCTCGCCGGCTTCAGCGCGTTTTGGGGCTGCAAGAAGCCGCCTCCCGCGCCGGCCGCCAAGCTGGAGGTCGTCCTCGTCGACGACGAGACCGACTGGCTCGCGCCCCTCGCCCGCGCGCCCACCCTGCCTAAAAACCTCCGGTTCAAGGTCGAGAACGTGCCCCTCGGCCCAGAGAGGGTGGAGTCGCGCACCTACGCGACCATCGAATTCGAGCCGAGCTTCGAGACAAGGGCCCAAACCGAGGAGCGTTTGCGCGCCCACCTCGCGGCCGTCAAGCTCTCTCCCGGTCTCCGCTTCGCGTTCGAAACCATGCTCGAGCACGAGGAGCCGCGCGGCACGACGGAGGAGATCGGGCTCCGATCCTACGTGATCCGCGACCCGCCGATCTTGACCAACACCGACATCGAAGACGCCTCGATCGCGCCCGAGCGTGATGATTTCGTGGGGGTGGCGGTGAGCGTCAAGCTCACGCCCGAGGGCGCCCGCCGCTTTGAAGAGGCGACGGGCAAGAACATCAAACGGCGCCTCGCGATCGTGGTGGACGGCAAGATCGCGAGCGCGCCTGTCGTTCAAGCGCGCATCCCCGGAGGGATGGTGTCAATCTCTATGGGGAAAGGCGCCCCCGACCAGCAAAAGGCCGACGCCGAGAGGCTGGTCAAAGGGCTCACGGGCCGCTGAACGCGGCGGGCGTCAGCCCACGTAATACGACTCCCAATACCCCGTCTCGAGCCCTTTGACGGCGTCCATGTTGGCCATCTCGATGACGAAGTTGGTCTTTGCTTTGCGAGGCTTGTCGAACTTCACCTTCGCGACGGCCGCCTCGATGGCGCCCTCGTTGCCTTTGATGCCGGAGAGGCTCTGGAGCGCGTCGTAGAGGAACATCCCCGCCCAGCCCGCGGTCCCCGTCCCCACGTTCTTGGAATAAACGCTCTTGAACCAGCCGCGGATCACGTTGCCTTCAATCGCGTCGATCTGACACTCACCCGTCTGCGTGGCCATAGGAGCTCTCCGGTGGGAAAATCAGGAGGCCGCGTCCTTCGACGCCGCCATCTTCTTCAGGTCCTCGTACCAGGCGGCGTAGGACCGGAGCGGCGTCACCTGAAGGTCCGTGATCAGATGAGCGTAGCCCTTGCTCCAGAGCGGCAGGCCGTGGAGCGCGCCGTCGAGCACGTCGGGGGACTCGACGTCCAACACGCCGATGACCTCGTTGACCCCGGCCACCTTCCATAACCCCTTCATGATCCCAGCCTCGACAGCGCCCGTCGCCGCGGCGGCCTCCTCGAGCCAGAGCGAATAAAACTCCTGATTGGACATCGTCGCCGGCTTGGCGAGCCGCACCCGCACCATGTAGAGCATCGTCTCTTCCTCCTCGCGAAGCGGAGGCGAGCGTGCGCCCACCTCCGCAACAGCGGGCCACGCTAGCCGCAAATGGAGGGCGAGCCAAGCCCAATCCGCGGCACGGCTGAGGCGGCGGGGGGAACCGATCGAGGCTCTTCAAGACGAGGTCGGGACGATCGGTTGGAGGACGTCGACGCCGCGCCGCCGCTGCCGGCGCTCGATCTTGGCGCGCTCCCTGCACCCCCGCGCGCTGGTTGCGCGCAGCGAAGAGAGGACAGCGCTTCAAACCAGCCTCGAACCTCAAAGGCATGAGGCTTGCCCCTCTTCGAGAGGCGCTCGTGGCGCTGACACGCGACGACGACGAGGCTCACCATGCGCGAAACAAATGTAGAGACCATGATTGAGGGCTTGCTCTACACATCCACCTTCACCCAGCGATCCCCGATTATGCCGGACGTGTGGATCCGCTATGGAGTCGAGGGGCCTGACCCTCAAGATCTGCTCCTCCTCGCGCATTGGGACAAGTCGGGGCCGTCGCTCGCCGCCGAGCTGGAGCGCCGCCTGATCGCGGGTTACCCACCCGGGACAGATACCTTCCCTGTCCGTGTCGGCGCGAAGATCGCGCCGACACAATCCGTGGTCGCGGCCACGTTGAGCTTCCGTGATCTCATGCGCTCGGCGCTCCCTTTGAGCCCATGGTGGCGTGGCTACCTCGGCTCGGGCGAGCCGTCGAGCCTGCTCAAAGACAAGGAGTCGTTCGCGCCGCTGCGCGAGGAGCTCTTGGCCCAATTGAAACGGGGCGACGCCGCGCCGCCGCGTGAGCCGTCGAGCGCGCCCAACGGCAAAGAGCCCTCCGAGCGGCGGGGCTCCAACGATCTGCTTTGGCTCGTGCGCGTCGCGGGCGCTCTCGCGCTCCTTCACCGGGTCGCGCCGAAGGGCGCCAAGAAGGTCGACGATCAGGTCCTCGGCGCCTGGAGCGAACAAATCAACGACCATGACCAAGTCGTGGACGCTTTTTTGGCGCTCTTCTCCGGCGTCGATGCCCCCGGGGACGCCCCGCTCCTCTGGGCCGTCCACCGGAATCGCCGCGTCGAGATGGCCATTCGCGAGTCGACCGCGACCGTCAAAGCCGACGCCGCCCGGCAGCTCTTCGACGTCACGGGCAAGAAGATCTGTTGGGCCATCCTCGACACCGGCGTTGACGCGCGACACATCGCGTTTCGGCGGCGCCGGGGCGATGGATGGGTATGGTCCACGGCGCCGTTCTACAGCGCGCCCCCGGAGGGCGCGCCCGCGCTGCCGAGCGGCGCGCCCGCGCCGGAGAGCCTCACGCGCGTGGTCAAGACCTACGACTTTACCGACCTTCGCGCGCTGCTCGCGGCGCCGTTGACGGAGCTCGACCGGTACATCGGCGAGCACCTCTCAGAGCCGCTGAAAAAGCGCTTCGCGGACCCCTCGGAGCGGGAGCGCCTCGAGCGCGCGCTCGAGCGCACCAAAGGCACGTGCGTGAACGGCAAGCTCCTCCCGAACAAAGGCCCGATCGATTGGCTCGCGTGGGGAGATGTGTTGTGTGTCCCGCACCGAGGGGAGCATTACGTGGCGCCGGCCCACAAACACGGCACCCACGTCGCCGGCATCTTGGCGGCCGATTGGCGCGCAAAGGATCTGCGCAACGATATCGTGAGGGACGAGGTCGGGACGCCTCGCAGGCACGTCGAGCGGAAGGGGGTTTGTCCCGACATCGAGCTTTATGACATCCGGGTGCTCCAGAGAGACGGCAGCCCCGACGAGATCGCCCTCATCGCCGCGCTCCAATTCGTGCGCGCGCTCAACGCGAGCCACGGGCACATCGTGATTCATGGAATCAATTTGAGCCTCTCCATCCCGCACGAGGTCTCCAACTACGCGTGCGGCCGCACGCCCGTGTGCGAAGAGTGCGACCGGCTCGTGGCGAGCGGGGTCGTCGTCGTCGCGGCGGCCGGCAACTACGGGCGCGCCCGCTACGTCACCCCGGAGGGGAAGATTGACGAGGGGTATCGAGCCGTGAGCATCACGGATCCCGGCAACGCCGAGTCGGTGATCACGGTGGGGGCGACCCACCGCGCCGACCCACATGACTTTGGCGTGAGCTATTTCTCCAGCCGAGGGCCGACAGGGGACGGGCGCGCCAAACCCGACCTCGTCGCTCCGGGCGAGAAGGTGACCTCCACCGTGATGAGCGGCGAAGACTCCGCCGAGGAGAGCCTCGACGGCACCAGCATGGCGGCGCCGCACGTGAGCGGGGCCGCCGCGCTCCTCATGTGCCGTTACCCGGAGCTCATCGGCAAGCCCGCCGAGATCAAGCGCATCTTGTGCAAGACCGCGACGGATCTCGGGCGAGACCGTTATTTTCAGGGCGCAGGGCTGCTCGACACGCTCCGCGCCATGCAATCGTTCTGAGCAAAAGGAGGTGGGTTATGTTTGTCTTCGAGGCCCTCGACGCGGGAGATGGCGACAGCCTGTTGCTCTGTTTCGGCTCCGAGAATCACCCGCGCTACGTCGTGATCGACGCTGGGCGCAAGCCTATTTGGAGCAGCGCGCTCAAGCCGAGGCTCGCCGAGATCGGCGGTCCAACGATCGAGTTGCTCGCCGTCTCTCACGTCGACGCCGACCACGTGGCCGGCGTCGTCGCGATGTTGGACGACATCAAGAGGGGCGATTGCTCTTTCACCATCCAGCAGCTCTGGCACAACTCCTTTGACGCCGATCGCCGCACGAATGAGCTCGCGGGCATCGACCCCGGCGGCGTCGCGAGCGTCGCCGAGGGCATGAAGGTGCGGGCCCTGGCGCTGGAGCTCGGCATCCCGGTGAACCCGGAGGGGGACTTCCCCGATGGCTTCGTGCTGCGGTATGCGAACAAGGTCCCGAGGGTGCCGATCGGGGACAAGAAAGAGCCTCTTACCATGGTGGTGCTCTCGCCGACGTATGAGGATCTCCAAAAGCTCCAAAAGGAGTGGGATAAAGAAAAGCGCTCCAAGCCGCGGCGGGATCGCGGCGGAGGCGCAGGGTTGGGCGGCCCCGTCACGGCCATCAACCTCTCTTCGATCGCGCTCCTCGCGGAGCACGGAGGCCGCAGGGTGCTGCTCTCGGGCGACGCCGAGGCCGATCAGGTGGTCGAGGGGCTCCGCGCCGCCGGGCTCTTCGTGAACGACAAATGCGAGCTCGACGTGCTCAAGGTCCCTCACCATGGGAGCTCGTGCAACGTGGTGAAAGGCTTCTTCGCGATGTTGCCCGCGGCGCACTATGTGTTCAGCGCGAACGGCTCGGACAACAATCCAGACATCGAGACGCTCGACCTGTTGTGGAGTGAGCGCGGCGAGCAGCGCCGCCAATGGCAATTGTGGCTCACGTTCCCTCGGGACGCGTACAAAGACGTGGAGGACACCGGGAGCGGGGCTCAAGGTCGTAAAAAAGTGCTCCGCGCCGTGCAAGAGTGGCTCGATCGTCACGACGTTCGTGTGCGCTATCGTGAGCCCGACGCGCTCGGGCTCGCGATCCAGCTCGACTAGCGGATCTTCAAGGCCCCTATCAACGCCTCAAAACCACGCGGCGCCGCCGAGCGTCACCGTGTCTTGACCGCGCGTGTTGGGCGCCTTCGACTCCCCGCGATAGAACATCTGCGCGGCGGCTTGATCGTGCCTGTATTCGAGGCGAAGCGAGATGCCGTCGATGGGGCGCGCGTCGACCGTGCCCGTCCCCGAGGCGACCCAAGACCCCGGCCAAAAGATCCTCGACGCCTCGCCGAGCGCGTTCTTGGCCGCGCGCTCATAGAAGTAATCGCCCCTCGCCGCGAGGTAGAGCCATTTGACCACCTTCACCTGGCCATACGCCGCGCCCGCGGCCCACCACGAGGTCCCAAACACGTTACGCTCGAACCCCGCATCGGCGTGCGCGGCGAGCCAAACCCGCTCGTGCGGCGAGGCCTGCGCCCACACGTCGAAGAGGTGGCGCCACGGCTGGCCCTCGGGCGCGCCCTTGAGCCGCTCGGGGCCGCCGAAATAAAGCACGCTGACGTCGGCTTTGTCGGTGTCGTAAAGGAGCTGCACGCTCACCGATTTGCCGGGGTTACCGTCGACGACGCTGTTCCACCCGTTGTAGACCGCGGCCGTGATGCTGATCGCGTCGGTGAGCTTCTGCGTCGCGCGGAGGCCGGTGTGATAAAACGGTAGGCCAAAGAAGAGGTTACTGCGCGACCAGTTCCAGTTGTCTTTGACGGCCATCCCCTCGACGCCGATAGGCGAGAGGAACACGCCGAGCTGAAACGTGAGGCCGAGCCCCACAGGCGCCTTGGCCGCCACGTACGCTTGTTGGATGTACTTCCAGAGCGGCGCCCCGCTCGCGGGCACCGAGGAGGCCCCTTGTGCGCTCGGCTCCGCGAGGTAATACGTGTCCGGCGTCTGGCCGGCCTGCAGCGTGATGCGCGCCGACGCAAACGACTTCTCCCATTGGCCGTCGAGCGCCACGTTGGAGATGAGGAACGTGTTGTGGCGGTTGTCGAAGCCGCGATACGCCGTGATCCCGTTCTCGGGGTTACCGGCGTTGTACGAGTAGCTCACCTCGACGTACCCGCCGAGCGAGAGCTTGCCCGCAGGGGTGTCGGCGCTGAGGCCGTCGGCCCGCGCCGAGACGGGCCACGCGAGGAAGAGCGCCGCGATCGGGAGCGCGCGTCGGAGCATGCGCCCCTTATACAACAACCCTCACGACCCCAGGTGCGCGAGCCAACCGATCACCGCGATCGCCGCCGCGAGCAGCGCGAGCGCCGCGAAGAACGCGTGTCGGCTCTTCTTCTCAGGTCGCTTGGAGAGGGTCTTTTTGGCCGGAGCGTCCATGCGACGGAGCGCCTTCTTGACGGCCTTCGCCCGCGCCGCGCGGCTCGGAGGCGGCGAGACGACGTCGTCGCCCGCGCGCAGGGCCACCGGGAACTCACTCGGGGTCTTCTCTTCGAGGATGGGTTGGAGGATCACCGCAGGACCCTTGGCGAGCGCCTCGACCACGCGCGCCCGGGCCCTGCGGAGGCTCGTCACCTCGGCGCCGAAGTGCTCGGTGAGCCACTCGCCGAACACGATCGGGCTCGCCACGAGCCGCGCCATCGCGGCGTACTCTTCGAGGTCCTCGAGCAGCGCGGAGGCGGTCGCATAACGATCCTCCCGAAAGGCCCCGAGCGCCCGCTCGACGATGGCAAAGAGCTTGTCCTCGTGCGGCAAATCACGCTTGGGCAAAGGCGGGATCTCGGCGCGCCGCGCCACGTCGAGGAGGCGCTCGTCCCCTTCGGTCTTATAGAGCCTCCGCCCCGCGTAGAGCTCCCACAAGATCACGCCCACCGAGAACACGTCGGCTCGCCCGTCGAGCACCTCGCCCCGCGCCTGCTCCGGGCTCATGTACCCTGCTTTGCCGCGGATGGCCTCGTCGGTGTCGAACGCGTCGAGCGCCGTCGCCCGCGCGATCCCGAAGTCACAGAGCTTGACCTCCCCGTCGAAGCTCAAAAGCACGTTCGAAGGGGACACGTCCCGGTGCACGATCCCGAGCAACTTCCCCTCGGCGTCCCGCGCGCGGTGCGCGAACGAGAGGGCGCGCGCGACCTCGGTCACCACGTGGAGCGAGAACTCGACCGGGATCGCGATCCGTCGTTTGGCCGCGCGCCTCAGCACCTCGCGCAAATCGAGGCCTTCGACGTACTCCATCGCCAAATAGAGCGTCCCGTCCTCGCGCCCGAGGTCCTCGACCTTGGCGATGCTCGCGTGATCGAGCTGCGCCGCGAGCTTCGCTTCGCTCACCAGCATCTCGGACAGCTCCGGGTTGCCAGCCAGCACCGGGAGCACCTCTTTGATGACGACGAGCCTCGACGCCCCGAGCCCCGTATCGGCCTTGGCCAAATAGATATCGGCCATCCCGCCGCGACCGATGTGATCGAAGAGCGTGTAGCGGCCGAGCTTGCGGGGCAGCGGACGCGCATCTGTCGAGGGCGCCGAGGGCAAAGGGAGCACCGAAGGGAGCGGCGCGCGCGGAGAGGTGGTGTTCTGTGCGAGCACATCGGGGCATTGCCCGACGCCGCGCCAAAGGGCCAACTTTCGTGGAGCTACTTGGAAGAGAGCGCCGCGAGCGCGTCGCGGATGAGCTCCGCGAGGGGCTTTTCGTCGAGGCTCGCGGCGAGCGCCGCGACCGCGCGATCGGCCTCGACGGGCCGATACCCCATGCGCGTGAGCGCGCCGTGGAGCAGCTCGCCTTTGCCGCTCGGCGGGGGAGGTGCCTTGATCGCGCCCGCGGACACGATGGGCGGCGCGCTCATGGTGAGCTTGTCTTTGAGCTCGAGCACGATGCGCTCCGCCGTCTTTTTGCCGACGCCGGGCACCTTGGTGAGCTTGACCGAATCCCCCCGCGAGACCGCGACGGCGAGCTCGTGGGTGCTCATCGAGCCCAAGATGCTGAGCGCGATCTTGGGCCCGATGTTCGAAAGGCCGATGAGCTGCCGGAACGTGGCGCGCTCGTCGCGCGAGGCGAACCCATACAGGAGGAGCGCGTCCTCGCGGGCGTGCGTGTGGACGAAGATCGTCACGACCCCCGCGCCGTCGGGCGTGACGCGGCCCACGAGGCCGAGGGGCGCGAGCACCTCATAGCCCACGCCCGTGACGTCGACGACCAGCGAGCCGTCCGCCCCTTCTTCGACGATGCGTCCGGTCAACCTGCCAATCAATCGTTCTTCGCTCCCTGCGCGATCCAGCGGCGGATCGTGTCGCGCTCGGCCTGCGGGAGCGGATCGCTCGGCGGCTGGGGCATGTACGTGCCGCACGTGAGATCGCCCGCGCACGTGAGCTTGTCGCACTCGACTCCATCCATCTTGTACATGAGGAAGCTCGCGTCGGGCTTGCCCGGCTCGATGATGTTCATGTCGGGGTTGGTCAGCGACGCGACCCCCACGTTCTGATCGAAGATGAGCTGAATCTGCGCGGCGGTCGGCTCGGGCGAGCTCTTCGACGGGCCGAGGTAGTGCTGCTCCGGCGCGCTCGGGTTCTCGCTGCCGTGGCACGAGGTCGAGACACCGCACGACGTGCGCAGGATGGGCAGGACGTCCGCAGCGAAGCTCACCGTCGGGGTGGTGCCGTCGAAGCCCGTGTAGTCGAAGCACTGGCCTGCGCTCGCGCCGCTGCCGCCGCTGCCGTCACAACCGGTGGACGAGACCGAAGAGCCGACGAGCGCCGCCGCGACGAGCAGCGAGCCGCAAATCACCGAGAGCCGAGCGCGAATCATCATGGGGGCGCACCTCCGTGAAAGGAGAAAGAATGACGGGGACGAGACCCTAGCAGATTTGGCCAGAGCGCCGGGAGGGGTCTACGATGGGGGCATGGTCATCGCACGCGCGCTCTTCAAGGCCGCTCTCGTCGCCGTGTTTGCCCTGCCGCTCGCGGGCTGCGCGGGCGGGCACGAGGCGCTCGAAAAGCAGGTCGCCGACCTTCGCGGCCAGGTCAACAAGCTCAAGGCCGACAAGGACGCGCTCGCTGAGCGGGTGGATCAGCTCGAGATCGCGCGCGGGATGTTCGCGAAGCAAGCCGCGCCTCCGCCGTCTGCGCCCACGCCCGGCGCGGCGGGCAAAGCGCCGGAGCCGCCTCCTCCCGCAAAGCCCCATCCCCCCGACGCTTCGGACAAGCCCGATCTCGAGGTGGTGAGGCTCGCGCCGAGCGAAGGCGACGGCGACGTCGACAGCGACGCTCCGCGCCCGGTCATCCGCTCGATTGGGCCCGGCGTCATCGCGGGCAGGGGCGGCGCTCCCAAGAAGAAAGAAGCCCCCAAGAAAGGGCCGAAGTGATCATGGATAAGCTCGCTCATTACGCAGCGCTCGCCGCGCTCTTGGCCTCTTCTTCCACGGTCTCCACGGCGCTCGCCCAAGACGCTCCCCCCGCGGGCGGTGGCGACGAGGGCGCGGCTCCGCCCGCCGCGCCGCCCGCCGCCGCGCCCCGCGTCACCGTGTATCCCGGCGGCCTTCCTCCACCGGGGTTCGACCCGGACTCGCACCTGCCCGCGGGGTCGCGATCGACCAACGACATCTCCCGATCGCGCGACGGCTTCGACTTCTCCAAGGGCGGCGGCCCGCCTTCGGTGCGCGGCGGGACGGGCGGCTCGTACATCCTCGAAGGCAACTTCGTGCCCGAGGCCCACGCGGTCAAGCGGGGCGACACCCTCTGGGAGATCTCGAATCGTTATTATGGATCTCCTTATCAATGGCCGCGCATCTGGGGGATGAACGGGCAGATCCAAAACCCCCATTGGATCTACCCCGGCGACCGCGTCCGGCTGCGCGACGCGGGAGACCCCTTGTTCGGCCAAGTCGGCTTTGGCCGGCGGAGGCTCGTCCCGCCCCAAACCATCTTCCTCCGCGACGTCGGTTGGATCGACGACAAAAAGGAGGACACCTGGGGCGAGGTCGTGGGCGCGCCGGGAGATCACATGATGCTCCTCCCGGGCGAGGAGATCTACATCCAGCTCAACGATGATCATCAGGTCAACGTGGGGGACGAGCTCACCATCTTTCGGCCCATCCGCACCGTCGCGGCCGAGAACGCCAAAGGAGAGCTGATCTCGATCCGCGGCACGGCCAAGATCGATCGTTATAACTCCAAGACCAAGATGGCGCGCGCCAAGGTGATTGAGGGGATTGACACCATCGAGCGCGGCGCCAAGGTCGGTCCGGTCACGCGCAAGTTCGATGTCGTGCCGCCGGTCGCCGCCGACAAGAACCTCGAAATGACCCTGCTCGCTTCGGTTTACCCCCATCGCGTGTACGGCAATCAACAGGTGGTGTTCGTCGACAAAGGCGAAAAAGACGGCCTCAAGCCGGGCCACCGCGTGTTCGCCATCCAGCGCGGCGACCGGTGGGCCGAGGCGCTCCCCAACGCAGGAGCCCTCGCCCGCTATCGGCCCCGCGTCGAGGACGACAAGGTCGCCGAGGTCGACAAGATGCCGAGCGGCCCCGATCGCGACAAGCTGCCCGACGAGACCTACGCGGAGCTTCGCATCATGCGCGTGCGCGATCACACGGCGACCGCGGTCGTGGTGCAGGCCCGCTACGAGATCGAGCGCGGCGCCAAGCTCTTTCTCAAGAAGGGCTATTGATCCCGGCCTTCTGATAGGCTCCCGGCGAGCCTCACGTTTGGGGGGACTCCCCCCAAACCCCTCCAGACGAGCCTTCGCCCCCGGGCTGATTGTGGGGCCCCAACGCCCGCGATGACCGCATCCCGAGAACAGCCGGCCTCGTTGCCTCGGAGGACCATGCCTCCCCCCGAGCTCATCGATCGGCCGGCGCCTGCGTCCGCGGGCTCGCTCGTGCTCGAGAACCTCCGCGCGGAGGCCCCGATGTCGCGGCATCGAGGGGACATCGCCGAGGAGGCGAACCTCCGCGCGCGCCTCGCCGAGTCGCGCGCGCGGAACGACACCGCCGAGGAGCGCGCGCTCTCGACGTCGCTCGCGAGGCTGCTCGCCGCGCGCGGGCGGGATCTCGGCGTCGCGACCAAGCTCGCGCGGCGCGCGCTGATGATCGGCGACGATCCCGCGCTGCGCATCGAGCTCTCGGGCTGGCTCGCCGGGCTCGGCGAGCACGTGCTCGCGGCGGCTACGCTGCGCGGCGCGATCAAGGGCGCAGATCCGCAGGCGGACGCGCGTCTCCTCGTGAAGATCGCGGTCCTGCTCGCGCGCTCGGGCGACGCCGCGGGCGCCGCCGAGACGCTCGACGAGGCGACGTCGCTCGACCCTTCGGACGCGATGCCCGTCGAGCTCTTCGGCACGCTCGCCGCGTGGGCCCCCGAGATCGTGCCGCCCGAGGGCGCCGCCGCGGCGTACCTCACCGCGGCCGAGCGCCGCGACGCCGCGGGCGACGCCGAGGCCGCGTTCGAAGATCGGCTGCGCGCGTTCGAGGTCGCGCCCTTCGACGAGGCCGCCGCCGAGGCGGTGTCGGCCGCGCTCGCGGCGCGCGCGCAGACCTCGGCCGCCGACGAGGTCCTGCGCCTTCACGCGGCCGCGATCGAGCGACACGTGTCGCACACGGATCCCGAGGGATCGGCGCGCGCCCGCGCCGTGCACCGGCGCCGGATGCTCGCCGCGCTCAAGGACGGCGACGCCGCGCGCGCCGCGGGCGCGATGATCGACGCGGGCCTCGAGGCCGAGGTCGAGGGGAGCGACGCGGTCAAGATCGACGAGGTCCTCACGCACGCGGGGCTGTTCGAGCTCACCGCGCTCCGGCTCGAGCTGCGCGCGGATCAGCGCACGGGGCCCGCGCGCGCGGCCGTGCTCGAGGCGCTCGCGAAGCTCCACGGCGGCCCGCTCGCGAGCCCCGATCGCGCGATCGAGGCCTGGATCGAGGCCCTCGCCGCGGATCCCTCGAACGCCGCGGCGCGCGCCGCGCTGCGCGATCACGCGGCGGCGCTCTACGACCCCGCGCCCCTCGCGGAGGCGCTCGTGCGCGTCGGCCTGCGATCGAGCGGCGACGCGCCCTCGCGGATCGCCGCGATGCGCGAGCTCGTCGCGCTCGCCGCCGAAAAAATCGACGATCCCGCGCTCGCCGTATGGGCGCTCGATCGGATCGCCGAGGCGGGCGGCGCGGACCTCGTCAACGCCGAAAAATCGAAGTTCGCCGCGGCGCTCGCGCAGCGCGAGGACGAGATCGCCGCGGCGAAGCGCGCGCTCTTCGGCAGCGAGCGCAGGGCCGCGCTCACCCGCCTCGCGTCGCTCCTCGCGTTCCGCGCCGGCGATCACGAGGCGCTCACCGAGGTGCTCGGCGAGCTCGTGCGCGTCGAGCCGAGCGATCGCGCGCACGCGGTCGCGCTCGCGCGGATCGCGAGCCGCACGGGCGACGACGGGCCGCTCGCGAGCGCGTTCGAAGCGCTCATCGCCGTGCGGCCCAAAGATCCCGCCGACGTCGGCCGCTCGATCGCCGTGCGCGCGCGGCTCGGCCTCGCGGCGATCGAGCGCCGGCGCGGCGACGACAAAAAGGCGCTCGCGCACGCGCTCGCCGCG
>CAYTJL010000048.1:42716-47010 GCA_964437785.1 uncultured Polyangiaceae bacterium | reverse complement strand
GCCCGCGCCGGCCGCGCGCCAGCGCCCCGCGCTCCCCCAAACCCCCGCGGCGAGGCCTTCGCTCGACGTCGGCGCCGGGTCGTCGGGCCGCTACGCGCCGTCGAGGCCTGCGTCGATCTTCGCGACGTCGCGACCGGCCGAAGGCGCGTCGATCTTCGGCGAGGACTTGATCAGCGAAAAGTCGCTCGACGAGGTGATCTTGAGCTACCTCGCAGAGGATCTCGAGAGCGACAAGAAGTGACGTGATCCGCGCGGAGCGTGCGTGTGGAACACCTTCGACGGGGCGTGATACCTTCGGTCCGAGATGCCCGACGCGCGCGATTACAAGTTCGCGAACATCCCGCGCGCGGGCGAGATCATCGCGGGCAAATACGCCGTCGAGAAGGTGATCGGCAAAGGGGGCATGGGCGTGGTGCTGAGCGCCGAGCACCTCACGCTCCGCGAGCGCGTCGCGCTCAAGGTGCTGCTCCCCGCCGAGGACGAGGACAAACAAGCGTCGCTCGCCGCGCGCTTCCTGCGCGAGGCGCAGGCCGTCGTGAAGATCAAGAACGAGCACGTGGCGCGCGTGCTCGACTTCGGCACGACCGATCGCGGGCTGCCGTTCATGGTGATGGAGCTGCTCGAAGGCGAGGACCTCAACCGGCACGTGCGCAAGAACGGGCCGCTGCCGATCGCCGACGCCGTCGAGTACGTGGTGCAGGCGTGCGAGGCCGTGAACGACGCGCACACGCTCGGGATCGTCCACCGCGATCTCAAGCCCGCGAACCTCTTTTTGTCGCGCAGGCTCGACGGCTCACCGCTCGTGAAGGTGCTCGACTTCGGCATCTCGAAGGTCACGCGCGAGGGCGAGCTCGACCTCAACCTCACGTCCGAGGCCGAGGTCCTGGGCTCGCCGCTCTACATGTCGCCCGAGCAGATCCGCAACCCGAAGGGCGTCGATCTGCGCACGGATCTGTGGTCGCTCGGCGCGATCCTCTACAAGCTCCTCACGGGCCGCGCGCTCTTCGAGGCCGACTCTCCCTCGGCGAGCCTCGCGATGATCGTCACCGAAGATCCGCCGCGCCTCCGCGCGTACCGGCCCGACGCGCCCGCCGAGCTCGATGCGGTCCTCTCGCGCTGCTTGGAGCACGATCTCTCGAAGCGATGGCAGCGCGCCGACGAGCTGTCACGCGCGCTCGCGCCGTTCGCGGGGCCGCAGCGCGCGCGCTTCGCCGACGCGCCCGACAAGACCTTGCCCGGCGCCGCGCTGTCGCTGCCCGCGCCCAAACGTCGCGCCGCCGTGTGGGTGATCGGCGCGATCCTCGGCGTCGCGATCATGGCGGGCGCGGCGATCGCGCTCACGTCGACGATGGGGGGACCCAAACCCCCCAAGGTCGCGACCGCCAATGGGGTGCCTTCGATCGAACCATCGTCGGCCTCGCCGCCCGCCCCCTCCGCGATCATGGCATCTCCAACGGCCGAATCGACGATGAGCGCAAAGGCAGCTCCTCCGAGCGCAGCGCCACAGCCCTCCTCTGCGCCTTCGTCTCAACCGCCAAAGCCTTCGCCCAAGAAGGGAGGGCAGGTTGATCCGCTCGGCGACAGGCTTTGAGCGCGCGCGCGGCGCGCTCGCCCTCGCCGCCGCGCTCGCCGCCATGAGCGGTGAGGCGCGGGCCCAAGCGCCCGCGGATCCGCAGGCGCGGGCCATGGCAGAGGCCTTGTTCAAAGAGGGCAAGAAGCTCTTCAACGAGGGCAAGATCCCCGACGCGTGCCGAAAGCTGGAGAGCAGCTATCGCATCGATCCGGCGGGCGGCGTGCTCTTGAACCTCGCTATTTGCCACGAAAAAGAGGGCAAGACCGCGACCGCGTGGGCCGAGCTCAACGAGGCGCTCGCGCTCGCCAAAAAGGCATCTCGCGCCGATCGCCAAAAGATCGCGTCGGAGCACATCAACGCGCTCGAGCCCAAGCTGAGCCGGCTCACGGTCGCGGTCTCGCCCGAGGCGGCGGCCATCGCGTCGATCGAGGTCAAGGTCGACAACGTCGTGCTCGCGCAGGGCGCCTGGGGCACGGCGATCCCCGTCGATCCCGGCGATCACATGGCCACGGCCACGGCGCCCGGCAAGAAGCCCTTTGAAGCTGCGGTGTCGCTCAAGCTGGGAGAGTCCAAGGCCGTCGTGATTCCCCTCCTCGCCGACGTGCCCAAAGAGGCTCCCCCGCCGGCCGAAGCAGGGATTGATTGGAAGCGCCCGACGGGGATCACCAGCGTCTGCGTGAGCGGGGGGCTCCTCGTGACAGGCACGTTCTTCGGCGTCCGCGCGCTCGTGCTCGCGGCGGAGAGCGAGAAGGGCTGCAAGAACGGGCTCTGCACGCCCGAGGCGTTCGACGCGTTCAACCGCGGCAAATCCGCGGCGCTCGCGGCGGACGTGCTGCTCGGCGTGGGCTTCGCGCTCGCGGCGGCGGGCACCGTGCTCACCATCTTGTCGTTCACGTCGAAGAGGCAGGACAACGCTCCTCCCCAAGGCACGTCGTTTTGGCTCCGGCCGGTCGGCCCAGGCGCCGCCGTGGGAGGTGTGTTTTGAGCATCCGAATCGCCGCGCTCGCCTCGTCCGCCCTCGCGCTCAGCATCGCCGTCATGGGCTGTGAGATCGTGGCGGGCCTCAACGTCGACAATCGCCTCGACCCCAACGCGACGGGGGGCGGCGGGGGAAGCGGCGGCGGCGACGCGTCGGTCACGTGCGATCCCGCGCACGCGCCCGGGCCGCCTTCGGGCGCCACGCCCGGGGGGACCATCGAATTCGTAACGGCCCTTCACACCTTGAACTTGGGCGAGGGGCTCGACGGCGCGACGGTGGGGCTCGACCTCGACGATCGCTGCACGTGCGCGCCCTCGGGCCCCTCGTGCGTCGCGCCCTCGTGGGCCATGTCCGATCACTGCGACGGCGAGCGCGGGCGCGACAACGCCATCGGCAACACGTTCGCCGCCATCAACAAGCTCGCTCCCGGCACCATCAGCTCACAGCTCATCACGAGCTACATCAACGACGGCGCGTGGTCGCTCGTCGGCCGGGTGCGCGGGTACAACGGCGAGCCCGACGACGATCAGGTCGAGCTCGCGCTCTATCCTGCGCTCACGTTGCCCGCGGCGCCGCTCTGGGACGGGAGCGACACGTGGCCCATCATGATGGAGTCGCTCACTGGGGCGCAGGCCGGCCCGGACGACGCGCTCTTCATCGATCAACAAGCGTACGTGACCGGCGGGATGCTCGTCGCCACGTTCCCCAAGCTGGTGATCGTCCTGCTCGGCCAGGTGCGTTTGGAGCTGCGCCTCACCGACGTGACGACGGTCTCGACCATCACCAACGACGCCATGGGGTATCACCTCACGGCCGGGGCGCTCGGGGGCAAATGGCTCTTGACCGACATGTTCTATGGGCTCAGCAGCCTTCGTTACGGAGGAGACAACGAGATCTGCGTGGGCTCGGGCATCTATTATCAAATCCGCGATGCGTTTTGCTCGTTCATCGATTTGAACGGCGCAGACGACGAGACGGGCCCCTGCGACGCGTTCTCGTTCGGGATGGGCTACACCGCGGATCCGGCGGTGATCGGGCCCGTCACGCCGCTCCCCGCGCCGCCGGGCGGGTGCGCGATGGGCGAAGATCCCAAAGACGACATGTGCAACAAGTTTTGAGATCGCCCGTCCCCACCCTCGCGCGATCGGAGCGCCGGAGGCTGTTTTACACGTTGTAGCCCATCTTGAGGAGCACCGCGCCGATGCGCGAGAACGCGGTCGTCGACGGCACCTCGAACGCGAGCGCGTCCGCGATGCGGTTGATGATCGAGAAGTTCACGCAGATGTGGACGACGGTCGTGATGCCGTCTTCGCTCACGCCCGCTTGCTGGAGCGCATCGAAGTCCGCGCGATCCACCTTCTCGGGATCGCGCGTGAGCTTGTCGAGGAGGTTGAGCGCCGCCATGACCTCAGGCCGCAGGTTGATCGCGGTCTTCCAGTCGCGCATGACCTGCGAGACGAGGTCCTTGCCGAGCACGCGCTCGGCCATCGCGCAGTGCGCGCCCATGCAGAACTTGCAATCGTTCGCGCGCGACACGAACGCCGCGAACAGCTCGCGCTCACCGATGGTGAACTCCGAGGGCTTGCGGAGGAGCGCGTCGGTGTATTTGGCGAACGCTTTGCCGAAGAACTCCGGCCTGTACATGAGGACGCGGAGCACGTCGGGGGCGCGCTCGCCGACGACGGTTTGCGTCGCGAACAGCTTGAGCCGACCGCCCACCGGCATCTTCTTGTCGATGGCCG
>CAYTJL010000048.1:0-42616 GCA_964437785.1 uncultured Polyangiaceae bacterium | reverse complement strand
TGCGTCGCGAACAGCTTGAGCCGACCGCCCACCGGCATCTTCTTGTCGATGGCCGAGATCTTCATTTACCCCTCGCTTTGCTCGCGAGCTCGAGCCGCGCGACCCCCGCGGCCACCGATCCCGTGAGGATGAGCTCGAGGACCGCGTCCTCGCTCATGCCCGAGGCGACGAGCCCGTCGATGTCGACCGACGACGGCGCGTTGGAGATGGCGAGCGCGAGCCGCTCCATGCGCGAGGGGAGCGTGGGGCGGCGATCTTCGATGGTGTCCGAGCGGACCGCCTCGAAGAGCTCGCGCCGATCCTTCTGCGTGCTGTACCCGTTGGTGGTGAGCAGGTGATGCTCGAACGCTTTCACCATTTGATCGAGCGGATGGCTCATGGTCGGCTCCCTGCAGTCCCGCGTCGCTCTCGCTCAGTGCTGAATGCACCCGCACCCGCACGAGTTGTTGAACGGAGTGTCTCCCAGCGCGCACGACGGGATCCCCTCGCCGCACGTTGCGGCATCATACCCGATCCAGAGGATGTTGGGATCGGTTGGTGTCGGGCACAAAGGATCGCCCTTGTCGATGCAGCCGCAGCCGCACGCGTTCTGAAAGCCGTTCTGCTCAGAGGTGCAGTCGAGGGTCACACCGATACACGCGTTGGGATCTTGGCTCTGGTAGTGGACGCGCGGGTCGTCCGGGTCGGGGCAGAACGTGTCTTCGGGGATGCCCCCGCCGCCTGCGCCACCGGCGCCGGCGCCGTCGGGATCACCGCCGCACGCGGCGAGCGCGATCGCGAGCAGGGCAGGGGCGACGCGCGACGAGCGGCGGACGAGCATGACGGAGCCTCAATGCGCGTCTTGATAAGCCTTCTTGGCGCTGTCGCGGAGCCTAGATTTGAGGCCGTGCGCGAGCGCCCCGGCGTTCTCCAGATCGTCGAGGGCCGCGTCGACGCACGCGAGATGAGCGGCCTTGGTCATGTTGCCCGCGAAGTCACACGGGATCTCCGGCAACGTGAGCTTCTCGCCTGCGGCGACGTCATAGAGGCGGTTGTTGACGCCGCCGGGCCAGAAGATCTCGACCGTGCCCGTGCTCTCCGCGCCGAGCCCGAAGGTCTGCGTGAGCGCGTGCTGCGAGGCGTAGCTCGATCCTCCGAGCACCGGCATCATCGCGGTCTTGCCCTTCTTGGGCGTGAATTTGATGATGGCGCCGATGCCGTCGCGGTTGACCTTGCCGAGCGAGGTGAGGCCCTTCGCGCCTTTGACCCCGATCTTCACCCACTTGTTGCCGTTGCTCGCGCTGTTGATCTGGACGCCCAGATATCCATCCTCCGCGTCGCGCCCGGACCACTCCCACTCGAGCGGACCGATGGGGAAGAAATAAGGCACCACGCGCGCGGTCGCGTCGAACGGGCTGCCCCAAAGGAAGTTCGCGCGGACGAGCGGCAGCGACGAAGGTGAATATTGGCCGGAGACGTGGACGATGTCCGGGAATCCGTCGTTGTTGAGGTCGCCTGTCGCGAGGCCCTCGACCGTGCTGCGCTGGACGCGCTCGGTGGTCTGCGCCGTGGCGGCCTGATCCCACGTGAAGCTCGCGGAGCAACCCTCGTTCTTGAGGATCACGCCCGGGTTGTCCGCGGTTTGGAACGCGGCCATGTTGAGGTTACCGTAAAAGACGATGTCCGGATCACCGTCGTTGTCGTAATCGGTGATGCTGGTTCCCCAGCCGAACGGCGTGACGCCGAGCGCGCCCACGCCGGGCGTGGCGAAGGTGCCGTTCGGTTGCCCGAGGTGCCAGCGGGACGAGTCGAGCCCAGGCGGCGTGGGGATGCCCATTTGTTTGAGGAGGTAGTCACCCACGCTCGACGCGAAGACGTCCAACTGACCATCGCAGTTCAGGTCGCCGAACGCGACACCCATCCAGCTCGACGGCTGCGCGAGCCCCGCGTTGAAGGTGACGGGCGTGAAGTGGCCTGTCCCGTCGTTGTTCAACACCTGGAGATAGCCGCGGTTGCGACCGGCGAAGAGGTTCGGCGCGATGGCGCCTTGATCGTCGGCTTGGAAGATGTCGAGATCGCCGTCTCGATCGTAATCAACCAGCGCGATCCCCCACGAGATGGTCCCGTCCCCCTTGGGGACGTCGGCGAGGTCGTGCACGCCCGAGGTCGCGGACGCGTCCGAGAACACGTTGCCGCCTTGGTTCAAAAAGAGCTGGTTTTTGTGGTTGAAGGCGAACAGATCGGTGAAGATGGCGTCGAAGCGCGACCAGTCGAACGTGTTCGCGACGAGGATGTCGAGCATGCCGTCGCCGTTCACGTCGCCCATCGCGCAAGAGGTGTGGCCGAGCGCGCCGCCGCCCGTCCCCGAAGCCACGGTGATGTCGGTGAAGGTCCCATCGCCGTTGTTGCGAAAGAGCCTGTTCGGCTCCATCCGGCCGAGCACGTACAAGTCTTCGTCACCATCGTTGTCGACGTCGCCGAAGCAGACGCCCGTCCCATCCATGCTCGCCGCGTCGACGCCCGCCGCGGCGGCCACGTCCACGAACGTAAGGATGCCCGTCTCGACGAGCTGATTCTTATAGAGGCTGTTGGCGCGGCCCGGGCCGTTCGTCACGTAGACGTCGAGGTCGCCGTCGCGATCGTAGTCGAGGAGCGCCACGCCCGGCGCGCCGCGGGGTTTGGCCGGAGCCGCGGTGAGCTCCACCATCGACATGAAGGGCTTGATCTTGACGGCGTCGTAGTTGGCGATCGTGGCCGACGGCCCCCTCCGGTACGTGACGCCGGAGCTCGGTTGGAGCGCGATGTCGTTGAACGTGATGGGGGCGGCGAACGCCGCAGAAGAAGAGAGAGAAGAGATCGCAAGAAGCGTGAGCCCCAAGCCGTTCCGCGCGCCCCGTTTGCTCCACACCATGACATGCCTCCTCGGCGACGGTTGGCGCACGTAGCGATCCTCGTGCCAAGCGACGTCCCTCGTTATTCTCGCGGCGGCTCACGGCCGCGCGGGCGCGGCGCTGTTGCTTTTCAACCAGGTGTTGCATATGAAACAACCTATCTCGACGGCCTCGCGCACCAACCCTGCAAGGCGGCGCGGGATCTCGCGGTGGCACGGCGCTCGCTATGTGCGCCTCGTTGGAGGATGACCATGTCGAGCTCCTTTGACGCGCGCCTCGTCGTGCGCGGATCGATCCTGCCGCTCATCGCGATCACGGCGCTCGCCGGGTGCGGCGAGCCTTACGAGCCCATCGCAGAAGACACGGCGAGCCTCTCGCCCGGGGCCGACACCTTCCCTGCCACGTTCGCGCGACAGTGGATGGTCAACCTCGCGAACTCGGTGAAGGGAGATAAAATCTCTCCTCCTGTCGCGGCCCGCACGTACAGCTATGGAGCCGTCGCGCTCTATGAGTCGGTGGTGCACGGCATGCCCGGGTATCAATCGCTCGCGGGCCAGCTCAACGGCCTCTCGTCGCTGCCCGAGCCCGTCCCGGGGGTCGAGTACGATTGGCCTACGGTGATGGCGGCCACGATGGCGACGTTCGTGCCGGCCATGTACGTTTGGCCCGAGCGCGTCTTCTTCGAGTCGACGACCTTTACGCAGGCGTCGCTCACGAGCCTCGGCCCGACGCAGATCGGGTTTCGCCAGGCGGATGGGGTCTCTCCGCAGGTGCTCGCCGACTCGATCGCCTACGGCGAGGCGCTCGGCGGCGTGCTCGCGGGGTGGGCGGCGTCCGATGGATACGCCGAGGCGCGCTACAAGGGGTTTCTCCCGCCCGAGGGCCCTCAATATTGGGTGCCGACCGGCTTCAGCGACGCGGACAAGGTGATGAACCCTCTGGAGCCCGGGTTTGGCGGCGTGAGGCCGCTCGTGCTCACCGCGGGCGACGAGTGCGCGCCGCCCCCGCCCGTGCCGTTCTCCACCGCGGTCGGCTCGGACATGTACAACCAGGCGAACGCGGTTTATCAGACCGATCAAACGAGCACGCCCGCGCAGCGCGAGATCGCGCGCTTCTGGGCCGACGGTCCGGGCGACACGGCCACGCCCCCCGGGCACTGGCTCGCCATCGCCACCAAGTTCGTGCGCAACACCAACCTGGCGAACGCGGCGGCGGGATATGCGTACTCGTCGCTCGCGTACTTCGACGCGTTCATCGCCGTGTGGCAGTCCAAATACACGTATAACCTGCTCCGGCCCGAGACGTACATCCGGCGTCACATCGACGGTGGATGGAGGCCTTTCCTCGCGACACCGCAGTTCCCCGAATACGTGTCGGGTCACTCCGGCGTCTCGGGCGCGAGCGCGGTGACGTTCACCCATCAGTTCGGCGCAGCGCCCTTTACGGACGACACCAAGCTCCGAAGGGGCTTTGCCGCGAGGAGCTTCACGAGCTTCTCCGACGCCGCGCAGGAGGCCGCCTCCTCGCGGTTGTACGGTGGAATTCATTACCCGATGGGCAACGCCAATGGCCTCTCGGTGGGCGCGTGCGTCGGCGGCAAGATCCTCGACCGCGTGAGCCTCCAGCCCTGACTTCATGGGCCTTGGGCCTCCTTACGGACATTCCGTACAAGGCGCGTGACGCGGATTAACGCCCCGCTCCATCGTCCGCAACGGATGCTCTCCTACAAAATACAATCACACACCGCTTGACAGCGGCGTCAAATTATTGTCTCGTCGGAGTTGCCTGCGGCGTCACGCTTTGGCTCGACCAAGCGGGCGCTCTCGATCCGACTCGGCGAGCGATGTTGGCTGCCGATCGGTTCAGGGGTTGGCGGGGAACGATTTCCACTCTCGTTTGAGCGCGCCTCTACGTTTTTTTCGTGGGGCAGTGCGTATCTCATCGGATCTCCCACGGATGTCCTCTGTCGATTCGGGGCGCGGTCGAGATCCATTGATCTATTTTATCTAGGCTGCCCATTCAGGCGCTCCCCGCTCGACTCCATCAAGCCATGGAGCCCAGGAGGGCGCCTCTGCGCGTGCAGGACAAGGAGCTTCTTCATGGCCAAGGTCCTCCGAATGATCCCGTTCTCGTCGGACGGTGACGAGCCCACCGTCGACGAGGCCGAAGCCCCGCCGTCGCACACGCGGCTCAAGAGGCAAAGCTGGGTGGCGTGTCTCGGGCAGTCGCCGGCGATTCGCGAGGTCCTTCGGGTGCTCCAACAGGTGTGTGCGCGCGTGGCGCACGGCGGGACGCCTGCGATCCTGCTCACCGGCGAGACCGGGACCGGGAAGGGGTTCTTCGCGCGCCACGTCCACGAGAACGCCAAGCGGGGCGGGCCCTTCATCGAGATCAACTGCGCTGCGTTGCCGCCTACGTTGATGGAGTCCGAGCTGTTCGGGCACGAGCGCGGGGCGTTCACCGACGCCAAGGCATCTCGTCAAGGGCTCTTCGAGGCGGCGAGCGGAGGCACGTTGTTCCTCGACGAGATTGACGCGCTCCCGCTCGATCTCCAAGCCAAGCTGCTCACGGCCATCGAGGACAAGCGGGTGCGGCGCATCGGCGGCCGGACGGCCACGCACGTCGACGTGCAGATCATCGCGGCGACGCACGAAGACTTGGAGTCTCGCGCGCGGGCGGGGCTCTTCCGGGCGGATCTCTTTTATCGGCTCAACGTCGTGGCGGTGCAGCTCCCGCCGCTCCGCGAGCGGGCGGGCGATGCGGTCTTGCTCGCCGAGGAGTTCATCGCGTCGCTGTGCGCGGAGTATGGTTTGCCGCGCCGGACGCTGGCGGACGACGCGCGCGCCTTCATCGCGGCGTCGCGGTGGCCGGGGAACGTACGTGAGCTGAAGAACCGCATCGAGCGGATCATCCTGCTCGAAGACGACGACGTTGTTCGCGCGGCCCACTTCGGCGCGCGGGTCGGGCGGTCGGAGCCGCCTCCGCCCGCCGACGTGCGGGTGGATCCGTCGATTACGGAGGTGCGTTTGGCGCTGCCGCCGGGCGGGATCTCGCTCGAAGACCTTGAGCGCACGATCTTGCGCGAGGCGCTGAACCACTGCAAAGGCAACGTGTCGTACGCGGCGCGCTACCTCTCCATCTCGCGGCAGACGTTGATTTACCGCATCAAGAAATACAACCTCACCGGCGCGGCGCAGATGACGGCGTAAGGCGACCTCACTGCGCGCTGCACGTCCATGACTGTGAATAGGTGACGGTGCCGCACCGAGGATCGGTGTACCCCGTGGCCCGGCACACCGGGCACGCGGTCGGCGTGGGGACCGTGGTCGAGGACACCGCGTAAGGATACGCGCTCTGCCGGTACCAGCACGCGAGGCTCCCCGCGCACGAGTTGATGGCGTACATGAACACCGGATATCCGGTGAGCGACGAAGGGCAGCTCACGTAACTTGGGCACGAGCCGCCTTTGGCCTCCTCATCGAGCGATACATCGTCGCCCTCGACATCGATGCTCTCGCCGCCGCCGCCGAGACAACCCGTAAAGCAAACCGCCATTGCGATGGAGCACACCAGAGCACAAACCGTGCGGAGCATGGCCATGAGTCCCTCCCCTCAAAGGTCTTGGAGAGGGATTGAGCAAAGCTCGCACCAATCCGAAAGACATGGAATTCAAAGGGGGCGTCCGTCCCCTACGCAACCCGTTGCTCAGTTCGAGCAATGCAATAGGCGGGGAGATCAAGGCTCATTGCCGGGCCACCATCGAAGAGCCCGAAGAGCAAGAGCCAGCCGCCGGAACGGTGGACGCCGGGCCGGATCTCCACCAAAACGCTCGCCGTGCCCCTGCCCCGCGCAACCTACCGCTCGACCCCGGAAGACTTCGTGGTCGAAGAGATCCCCCTCTACCTCCCGAACGGCGAGGGTGAGCACCTCTACGTCACCTTCCAAAAGCGTGATTTGACCACGCCCGAAGCCACGCGCCGCATCGCCGCCGCGTTCGGCGCCGACGCGCGCGCCGCGGGTTGGGCCGGCATGAAGGACCGCCACGCGGTCACCACCCAGACCATCTCGCTCCCCTTCCCCCTCGCCCGATCGCTCGACGATCTGCCGAAAGATCAAGCGATCGACGGCATCACCATCCTGTCGTTCGCGCGCCACAACAACAAGCTCAAGCCCGGTCACCTCGCGGGCAATCGCTTCACCATCGCCCTGCGCGGCATGTCCGAAGAGGCCGCGCGCGAGGTGGAGACACGCCTGCTCGACGCCGCCAAACGCGGCGTGCCCAACACGTTCGGCCCCCAACGCTTCGGCCGCGACGGAGACAACCCCGCGCGCACCCTCGCCTGGATCGCAGGGCGCGAGCGGGGCCCGCGCGACAAACGCGATCAACGAATGCTCTTCTCGTCGCTCCAATCATGGCTCTTCAATCAGGTGCTCGATCGCCGCGTGAACGAAGGCTCGTGGAGCGCCGTGCTCCCCGGCGACCTCGCCAAAAAGATGGATTCGGGCGGCATGTTCCTAGTCCCGATGGACGGCCCCGAGCTCGACGACGCCAAGGCCCGCGCAGAGGCCGGCGCCCTCAGCGCCACCGGACCCATGTTCGGCGCGTCGATGCGATGGCCCGAAGGCCACCCCAAGGCCATCGAAGAAGAGGTGCTCCACGAGGCCCTCGGCAAAGAGCACGCCGAACATGCGCTCACCTCGCTCCGCAAGCTGGGGGAAGGGACGCGCCGCGCCTTCCGCCTCGCGGTCGCCGATCTCTCGGTCGAGATGCAGCCGGTCCACGATGGGGGCCCGGGTCCCGCAAGCGGGCCCTCCGCCCCCAAACCCCCGGGGATTGTCATCGCTCGTTTTGTGCTACCGAAAGGGGGTTACGCGACCACCGTGCTCGGCGCCGCGTGCCTCCTCGTAGATGCCTCTCGAACGGGCGAACCGTTGCCCGAAGAAGGCCAAGACGGCGAGGCCGAGGTGGTGTAACGAGCCCCCGCAAAGATCGGCCTAGAGAACCCCACGGAAGGAACAGCGCAGAGAGATGAAGCTCGTCGAGTGGCTGCAACGGATCATGGTCGGCTTCGGCGCGGCCTGGGTTATGTGGCTGATGCTGGCCCTCAGCGTCATCTCCGTCGCCATCATCTTGGAGCGCGCCTGGTTCTTCTGGTCGCTCCGGGATGACCTGGCCGTCCTCGCGCGGGACCTGCGCGCCGCGCTCAACGACTCGATCGAAGCCGCGCAGCGCCGTATGGCCGCGTCGCCCTCGGTCGAAGCCGCCGTCGTCGCGGCCGGGCTCGACGAGGCGCACCGCGGGCCCGAGGCCGCGGAAGAGGCGATGGCAGGCGCGCTCGCGCTCCAACGCATGAAGCTCGAACGGCGCCTCGCGTACCTGGGCACGCTCGGCAACAACGCTCCCTTCATCGGCCTCTTCGGCACCGTCATCGGCGTCGTCGGCGCGTTCGCCGCGCTCGGCGAGGCCGCCAAGACGCCGGTCGCCCAAGCCACGTCGCAGGCGCTCGCGCCGGCCGCCGTCATGTCGAGCATCGCCGAGGCGCTCGTCGCCACGGCCGTCGGCCTCGCGGTCGCCATCCCCGCCGTCGCCGCGAACAACTTCTTCATGCGGCTCATCAAGGCCATCCTCGCCAACACCGAGGCGCTGACGCGCATCCTGCTCGCGTACCTCAAGGGCGAGGACGTCGCGCCCAAGGCCAAGGCCGAGACACGCGACGAGGACGAGGACGAGGACGAAAAACCGGAGCCGCCCAAGCCCGCCGAACGTAAGAAAGAAGAGCCCAAAGCCAAGGCCCAACCCAAGAAGGCTGAAGGCAAAGGCAAGACCGAGGAGGCTCCCTAATGGCCATGAGCTCGGGCGGCGGCGACGAAGACGGGATGGTCCAAGGGATCAACGTCACGCCCCTCGTCGACATCACGCTGGTGCTCCTCATCATCTTCATGGTGACGGCCAAGCTCATCGTCTCGCAGTCGCTCCCGCTCGACTTGCCCAAGGCCGCGAGCGGACAAGACGTGCAACAGATCTTCGGCGTCGAGCTGCACGCGAACGGCGACCTCATCGTCGACGGCAAGAAGGTCGCGAACGACGACGCGGTCTTCGCGCTCGCCAAAGAGGCACAGGCCAAAAATCCCGAGCTCCGCGCCGTGATCCGCGCTGATACGAGCGTGCAGCACGGCCGCGTGATCCGCGTGCTCGACTTGCTCAAGCAGGGGGGCGTCTCCAAGATTGCGTTCGGCGTCGCGCCGGTCCCACCGATGGAAGGTGGCAAGCCCGCCGCCCCAACCCCCGCGCCCGCGGCCACTCCGCAATAACGATGTCGCCATGAGCACCTACGCCGCCCGGAGCCCCAGCATCAGCACCGCGCACGATCCTGATCCCACGCCGCCGTCACGACGGCGGCGCAACTTGATGAGCCTCATCGCCGGCGACGATCAACGCTGGGGTGAGCTCGTGGTCGGCGTGGGCGGCGCGGTGATGGTGCACATCGGCATCGTGGTGCTCTCGATCGCGCTCACCATCCTGCAAGACCTGGCCGCGCTCTTGCGCGAGAACCGGTCCGACGTGCGCGCCTACTTCGACGCGACATACGACATCGATCTCGCGCCCAAGCCCGCGCCGCCTCCCCCCATCGTCTCGCCGCCCGATCCCGCGCCGCCTCCGCCCGAGGCCCCGAAGGTCGCCGCAAACAAGCCCAAAGAAGAGGACCCGTACGATCAGCCCGCGGCGCCGCCCAAGCCCGCCGAGGCCGCCAAGGTCCTCACCAAGAACGACGACCCCGACGATCGCCTCGATTTCTCGAACACGATCGTGAGCGGCAACGGCAGCGCGACGTACGGCTTTCAAGCGAAGGACGGCAAAGGCGACAAGCCCGTCGTCAACCCCGCGGCCAAGATCGACGGCGTCGTCGGCGGGACCGGCACGGGCACCGCGCCTCCCGCTCCTCCTCCGCCCGATAAATCAACGGCGGCGGGCCTCGAAGGCGGCACCAACTGGAGCAACTGTCCCTTCCCTCCCGAGGCCGACTCCGAGCAGATCGACTCCGCGGTCGTCACGCTCGTCGTGACGGTGCGGCCTGACGGCAGCGCGCTCTCGGCGACCGTCACCGCCGATCCGGGCCACGGCTTCGCGCGCGCCGCACGCATGTGCGCGCTCGCGCGGCGCTACATCCCCGGCCGCGATCGCGACGGCACGCCCACCACGAAGACCACGCCGCCCATCACCGTTCGCTTCTCTCGTTGACCGCGAGCAACGCCGTGAGCGCCTCCGGCGTGCTCACCGGCGCCGAGCACGCGCGGCCTTTGCACACGTACGCGACCGATCCGAGCGCGTCGAGCTTGCCCTCGGCGAGCACCTTCGCGGCCTCGATCGACGCAGGATCCGAAGGGTCGATGATCGCGATCGTGCGGCTCGGCACGTACGCGCGATGCGCCGCGTCCGCGAGCGCGCGCGTCGCCTCTGCGTCGCGCGGGCCCACGATCGCGATCGACGTCGATCCCTCGACGAGCCGCGCGAGCCCGATCACCGCGCGGCCCAGGCCGAACGCGTTCTCCATCGCCGCCTCGGCCGTCGCGAGGAGCTGATCCTCGCCGGCCTTCGCGAGCTCGGGCGCGCACAGATCCGCGAGCCGCAGGCAGAGGATCGCGGCCATGGACGCGCCCGACGGGACAGCCTGATCGTACGCGTCCTTGAGCCGGACGATGAGCGCCTCGCCGTCGTCGGGCGCGAAGAAGAAGCCGCCTTGGGCCTTGTCCGCGTGGTGCGCGATCATCTGCCCGGCGATCGCGCGCGCGACCGAGACGTAGCGAGGATCGCCCGTCGCCTCGTACAGATCGAGCGCCGCGTTGCCCATGTAGCTGTGATCGTCGAGGAACCCCGGCCGATCCGACGCGGGCTCGCCGTTCATCGAGAAGCGTCCGACGCGCCCTTCGCGCACGAGCTTCTGTTCGAGCGTCGCGAACGCGCGCGCCGCGGCCTCGATCCACGAAGGCTCGGCGAGCGCACGGCCCGCGTCCGCGAGCGCGCTGATGGTGAGCGCGTTCCAGCTCGCGAGGACCTTGTCGTCGCGCATGGGCCGCGGCCTCGTTTCGCGGTGCGCGAGCATCCTCCGGCGCGCCTCGTCGAGCGCGCGCTCCGCGTCGCCCAGCGCCATGTCGAGCGACGCGGCCACGCGATCGATCGCGCGCACCTCGGAGAGCACCGTCGCGCCCGAGCCCTCGAAGTTGCCCTCCTCGGTGATGCCGTAATGGAGCCGCGCCACGTCGTAGAGCGCCTGATCAGCGCCCGTCGCCGCGCGCAGATCGCTCAACGTGAACACGAAGAACTTGCCCTCGTGGCCTTCGGAGTCCGCGTCCTGCGACGCGAAGAACCCGCCGCCGTGCGCGTCGTCGCGCATCTCGGCGAAGAGGTAGCGGACGATGGAGCGCGCGGTCTCGGCGTAGCGAGGCTCGCCGAAGACGCGGTAGCCGTCGGCGTACATGCGGAGCAGGAGCGCGTTGTCGTAGAGCATCTTCTCGAAGTGCGGCACGAGCCAGCGCTCGTCGGTCGAGTAGCGATGAAAGCCGCCGCGCAGGTGATCCCAGATGCCGCCCGCCCGCATGTGATCGAGCGCGCGCGCGACGCTCTCGCGACAGACCCGATCGCCCTCGACAACGCCGCGGCAGAGGAGCACGTCGAGCGCCATCGTGTTCGGGAACTTGGGCCGCGCGCCGAAGCCGCCGTTGCGATCGTCGAAGCGCGCGATGAGCTTGCGCGACGCCTTGCGCAGCAGATCCGATCCCACCTCGACGTGCGCCCCGCCGCGCGACGCGCCACCGCCCGCGCGGTTGATCGCGCCGGTGATCTCGCGCGCTTGCTCCTCCACGTCGCCGCGCTGCGACTCATACGCGTCCGCCATCGCGAGGAGCACCTTGGGGAAGCCCGGCATGCCGAGCTTGTCCGCGGGAGGGAAATACGTGCCCGCGAAGAACGGACGCAGCTCGGGCGTCAGGAACACGGTGAGCGGCCAGCCGCCGCCGCGGCCCATCACCTGCACGACGAGCTGATAGATCTGATCGAGGTCGGGCCGCTCCTCGCGATCGACCTTGATGTTGATGAAGCGATCGTTCATCAGGGCCGCGATCTCGGCGTCCTCGAACGACTCGCGCTCCATCACGTGACACCAGTGGCACGCCGCGTAGCCGACGGAGAGCAGGATGGGCTTGTCCTCGCGCTTGGCGCGCGCGAGCGCCTCGTCCCCCCATGGGTACCAGTCGACCGGGTTGTTCTTGTGTTGAAGGAGGTACGGCGAGGCTTCGCGGGCGAGCCTGTTCAGGTGCATGCGGCGAGCATAGCCACCTGCGATGACGTTACGGCCTATTCGTCGTCGTCGTCGTCATCGTCGTCGTCGCGCTCGGCCAGCTCACGCTCGAGCTTCTCGATGGCGTCCTCGCCCTGCGGGTGCTGCGGCGCGCTCTTGCCCTCGGAGAGCGCCTTGAGGCGCTCTTTCTCGGCGATCGCGCGCGCCTGCGCGAGCTTCTGGAGCACCGCGGGCTTGGGCGCGACGAGCAACGTCATCGTGCGCTGCTCCATCGCGGGGCGAACCTCGACCTGCGCGACCTCGTTGCACTGCCCGACGATCCAGTCGAGCTGCTCCTGCGCCTTCTCGGGGTGCGTGATCTCGCGACCGCGGAAGCGCACGGTGAATTTGACCTTGTGCCCGGCCTCCAGGAACTTGATCGCCGCGCGCGTCTTGAACTGCAAATCGTGGTCGTCGGTCTTGGGCCGGAGCTTGATCTCTTTGATCTCGACGACGCTCTGCTTGCGCTTCGCCTCGCGGGCCTTCTTCTTCTCGTCGTATTTGAACTTGCCGAAGTCGAGGATCTTGCAGACCGGCGGCTCGGCCTTGGGGTTGACCTCGACGAGATCGAGCCCCTTCTCCTGCGCCCTTCGAAGCGCCTCGTGTGTGGGCATCACGCCGAGCATGTCGCCCGTGTCGCCGATGACCCGGACCTCGGGGACCCGGATACGCTGATTGATACGAATCTGCGGCCCCCTCTGGGCCTGTCGAGGATCGAAGCGTCTCATCGCCATGTGGTGCTCGTTGCCTCCTGCGCCCTTTGTTCTCCTGGGCGATCGCCGAAACCCAAAAACAGATACGCGCCGAGCGCGGCGAACGCTCGGAGGTGTGGGGGCGGAGGGCCCGCGTGCGGACCATGCCCCTACGGTGGACTGTCGCGTCCCAAGGCCCCTAAGACCCCGGCGATGCCCAATGTCGCCCTTCTTTTGGGCGTAAGCAACGGAAACTCACGCGATCGGATCGAGAAGGTCACCCCCACGCGTGGGACGGAGGCGAGGGCGTCAGCCCCGCGCGAGGCCGGGCGGGACGGCTTCGGCGGCGAGCCGGGCGATGAAATCGTCGAGCGGCATGGCGCCGAGATCCTCGTTTTTCTCGCGCGACCAAGGCGCGACCTTGCGCTCGGTCGCCTCGCGCTCGCCCACCACGACGATGTACGGCACGCGCATCAGGCGGGCGTTGCGCTTCTTGGCGCCGAGCTTGTCGGAGCCGGTGTCGGCCGACGCGCGGAGCCCGCGCGCCTTGAGCAAGCGAACGACCTCCTCGGCATAGTCGGCCTGCTTGTCGCTCACGGTGATGATCACCGCCTGCTCGGGCGCGAGCCACACCGGGAACGCCCCGGCCGTGTGCTCGATGTACATCGAGAGGAAGCGCTCGAGCGATCCCAAGACCGCGCGGTGGAGCATCACGGGCCTGTGCGCCGCGCCGTCCGAGCCGATGTAGCTCAGGTCGAAGCTCTCGGGCAGCGCGTAGTCCACTTGGATGGTGCCGAGCTGCCAGCCGCGGCCGAGCGCGTCTTCGATGTGGAATTCGAGCTTCGGCCCGTAGAAAGCGCCCTCGCCGGGCGACACCTCGAACGCGAGGCCGAGCTTGCGCAGCGTCTTGTCGAGGAGGCCCTCGGCCTTGTCCCATTGCTCGTTCGTGCCCGCGCGCTTGTCGGGCCGTGTCGCGTGCTTGATGGCGACCTTCTTGAACTTGAACGCTTCGTACGTCGCGTAGAGCAGCGTGATGAAGCTCTCGATCTCGCGCTCGCTGTCCTCGTCGGCGCAGAAGATGTGCGCGTCGTCTTGGCAGAACGATCGGACGCGCGCGAGGCCGTGCACGACGCCGCCGCGCTCGTAGCGGTGGAGCCTGCCGAAGTCGGCCATGCGCCACGGCAGCTCGCGGTAGCTCCTGCGCCGCGCGCCGAACACGAGGCAGTGGCTCGGGCAGTTCATGGGCTTGAGGCCGAGCCGCTCGAGCTCCTCGATCTGCGCGATGACCGCCTTGTCGCGCTTCTGATCTTCCTCGTGGTACGAGTGCGGCCCGTCGCCCGGGCTCGTCACGCCGACGCGCAGCCCGAGGCGGACCTCGTCGAGGTACTCCGCGGTGACCGGCAGGTACATGTTCTCGCGGTAGTTCGGCAAATGCCCGCTCGTGTCGAAGAGGCGCCTGTCGAAGACCTGCGGCGTGATGACCTCGTCGTAGCCGTGCACTTGATAGAGCTTGCGCATGTACTCGACGAGGCCGTTGTAGACGAAGGCCCCGCGCGGAAGCATGAACGGCATCGCGGGCGCGTACTCGTGGAAGTAGAAGAGCTCGAGCTCCTTGCCGAGCTTGCGGTGGTCGCGCGCCTTGGCCTCCTCGATGAGCTTCAGGTGCGCGTCGAGCTCCTTCTGCGACGGGAAGGCCGTGCCGTAGACGCGCTGGAGCATCGGGTTGCGCTCGTCGCCGCGCCAATACGCGCCCGCGACGCTCGTGAGCTTGACCGCGCCGATGTGCTTGGTCGTGGGCACGTGCGGCCCCTCGCAGAGGTCGAGCCACTCGGATTGCCCTTCGCCGTGGCGGTAGAGCGAGATCTCTTCGCCTTCGGGGAGGCGATCGATGTGCTCGCGCTTGTAGCTCTCGCCCATCTTCTCGAAGAGCGCCTCGGCGTCCTTGCGCTCGATCACCTCGCGCCGGAACGGCTTGTTCGAAGCGATGATCTCGCGCATGCGCGCCTCGATGCGGCCGAGGTCCTCGTCGGTGAAGGGGCCCGTGGGCTTGTCGAAGTCGTAATAAAAACCGTTGTCCGTGGCGGGGCCGAACGTGACCTTGGTGCCGGGGAAGAGGCGCTGGACCGCGTCGGCCATCACGTGCGCGGCCGAGTGGCGGACGATGCGAAGGCCGCGCGGATCCGAGGCGCGGATCGCCTCGACGCGCGTCGCGTCGGTGCGGGTGAACGGCGTGTGGAGATCGACGATCTTCCCGTCGACCTCGCCGGCGACGATGCTCGCGTCCTTTTTGATTGCGTCGGCCAGGACCTCGCGGAGCGTGACCCGAGCCTCACCCGAAGAGCTGGAGAGAGACATGGCGCGCGGAGGTATACGTGCTCGACGCCGAAGAGTCACCCCTCCGCGCGGTCTTCTGTCGCGCGCGGCGCTCTATCCCAGCGTGGGGATCGACGAGATCAACGGCCGCCGCCCCGGCGCGACGAGCGGGAGCCACACCCTGCAGATCGGGACGCCGTCCTCGGATCCCTCGACCTGAACCGCGCCGCCGTGCAGCTCGATGACGCTCCGCGCGAGGCTCAAGCCGAGCGTGAGCCCGCGGCCGCGCCCCGCCGCTTGCCGCGCGAAGAGCCCGCTCAGCTCCTCACGCGAGACGTCGCGGCTGCCGAGCTCGACGTCGATCGACACCTTGTCGCCCGGCGCCGCAGGCAGTGTGGCCGACAGGCGGATCACGCGCGACGAAGGATCGGCCGCGGCGGTGCGCAGCGCGTGCGCGAGCACCACCGCGAGCGCGCGCGGCGCGTACGCGGGATCGAGCGGCAACGGCGGGAGTCCTTCGGCGATCTCGACGATGACCTCGTGCCCCTCTTCGCCCGACAGCTCGCGCGCCTTGCGCTCCGCCTCCTCGACGAGCCTGCGCACGTCGGTCGGCCGCGGCGCCAAGTGGAGCTGGCCCGCCTCGACGCGCGCGGCGTCGAGGATGGTCTCGATGAGCGCGAACAGCTCGCGGCCGCGGCGCTGGATCAGCGCGAGGCTCTCGCGCTGCGGCGGCGTGAGGTCCTCGCCCTGCTCCAGCAGATCGGCGAAGCCCAAGATCGCGTTGAGCGGGCTCTTGAGGTCGTGGCTCACGCTCGCGAAGAGCAGGCCGCGCATGCGCTGCGCCGCGGCGCGGGCGTCGAGCGCGCGCTCCTGCGCGGCCGCGAAGACGCGGAAGCGCAGCGCGAGCTCCTCGATGGCGCGGCCGAGATCGGTGACGAGCGCGAAGCGCGCGGGCCGCGCGACCTGCGTCTGGCCGCGGAGCACCGTCTCGGTGCCGAGCAAGCGCACGCTCCGCGTCGCGTAGAACAGATCGTCGGCGAGCGTGATCCCGAACCTCCGGCCCAAGAGCCCGGCGATGAGCACGGCGGCGAGGCCCAAGAGCACGCCGACCGTGATCACGCCGAGGTCGAGCTCGGCGCGCGTCGTCACGATCGCGCGGCCGTCTTCGAGCGGCGTCGAGACCACGAGCCGGCCCTCGGGATCCCGGGAGAACGTGGGCTCCGTGCCCTCGACCGGCCCCTGCTCCACACGCGCCTCGTAGCCCAGCACCAGCACCGCGCGCGCGACCTCGTCGCGCCCGGTCCGCGTGAGCGCGCCCGGCTCCAGCGCGGTGCGCGCGAGGAGCACGGCGGTCGTGCGGCGGCTCTGCTCGGTGAACGTGCGGAGGTGCGCGTGCGTGACCAAGATCGCGCCCGCGCCGACCAGCGCGACGGGCGCGACCACCGCGAGGAGGAGCCTGCGCACGATGCGATCGTGCGGGAGCTTGGTCTCTTCGAGCGCGTCGAGCAGGCCGGTGAGCGGCTCGGGCGGCCCGAGCTCGACGAGCTCCACCGCGGGCCCGCGCATCATCACGTAGTGCGGGAGCGCGGCGCCGCCCAAGATCGTGATGAGCAGCACGAGCAAGCTCACCGCGCGGCCGTCGTCGATCTTGTCCGGGCGCAGGCCCGGCAAGAGGACGAGGCACGACGCGAGCGATCCCGACGCGAAGAAGCGCACCGAGAGCACGCTCGGCAGATCGGCGAGGCGGCCCAGATCTTCGTGCTCGATCGCGCGCGATCCGAGCTCGATGGCGCGGAGCACGAAGCGGTGCGTGCGCACCGCGAGCACCGTGAGCACCGACGACGAGACGAGCGTGACCGCGGCGAGCCCCGCGAGGGCTTCGAGGAGCGCGGGCACGAGCTCGCCCTCGACGCCGAGCACGCGGGGCGCGAACACCGCGACCACCAAGAACGCCGTCATGGTCGCGAGCGCTTGGCGCACGAGGACGCGGCGGAGGAAGCGGCGAGGCGCCTCGTTCATGCGCGCGGCCTCCCCGTCGCGGGCCCGGTCGTGGTGGGCCCGCCCGTGGTGGGCGCGGACGACGGCCGCGATCCGGTGCCGAGCGGGCTCATGTAGTCCGGGCGCGACCACGACAGATCGCTCATGTCCGCGTCCTCGTTGTAGCGGGGCAGGCACACCGTGAAGATCGAGCCCTTGCCGAGCCTCGACTCCACGTCGATGGTGCCGCCGTGCATCTTCACGAGGCGCTCGGCGATCGAGAGGCCGAGCCCCGCGCCGCCGCGCCGTGTCTTGACGTCGCCCGCCTGCCGGTACGCCTCGAAGATGGTGGGCAGCTCGTCCGGCGCGATCCCCGCGCCCGTGTCCGCGACCCACAGCGCGATGAACGCGCCGCGCGCGTCCGCGCCGACGGTCACGGATCCGCGCGCGGTCGCCTTGATCGCGTTCGCCACGAGGTTCGTCAAAATCTGGCGGACGCGCCGCGGATCCGCGTGCGCGACGAGGCCGTCTTTGGTCTTGACCAAGAGCTCGACAGGCTTGTCGCGCACGGTCGCGCGCGCCTCCCGCGCGACCTCGTCGGCGACGTCGCGCACGTCGACGGCGCGGCGCGAGAGCTTGAGCTGCCCGGTCTCGAGCGCGGACAGCTCGAGGACGTCGTCGATGAGGGTCTTGAGGTGCTCGCCGCTCTTTCGGATCACGCCGAGCGCCTCGCGCGCGTCGGGGCCGAGCGGGCCGTCGACCTCGCTCTCGAGCACGTGCGAGAAGCCGAGGATCGCGTTGAGCGGCGTGCGCAGCTCGTGGCTCAGCCCCGCGAGGAACGCGCTGCGCTCGCGCGCGCCCTCCTTGGCCTGCGCGAGATCGGCGCGGTAGCTGCGCTCGGCGGCGGTGAAGCGCGCGACGAGCAAGTTGAACGCGGCGGTGAGCGCGCCGACCTGATCGAGCGATCGGATGGGGACCTGCTCGCCCGCGGGATCGGCGTCGGGCCCGGCCATGTCGACGATGCGCCGCCGCACGTACGCGACGTCGTCGCGCGCGGCCTTCGCGTACGCGACCGACACGCCCACGGCGATGCCCAACAGCAGCGCGGTGAGCGCGAGCACCGCGTTGACGAGCGGGATCGATCCGGGCGGAGGGTTCGGCGCCGCGACGAACGTCACGAGCGAGAGATGGCCGAGCGGCTGGCTGAGCGGCCTCGCCGCGTAGCGCACGCGACCGAGCGCGGTGCGCGTCTCGCCTTTCCCCGTGACGAGCAAGCGTACAACTTCGTCCCGGCTCGGCTTGCCGAACGTCTCGTTCACGACGATCTGGCCATCTTGCTGAACGAGCATCAGCTCGGCGGCGGAGCGTCGCGCGGCGCGGCCGAGCAGCTCCGGCCGATCTTCGATCGCGGTCGTGCGCAGGCGCGCGGCGAGCGCGGCGGCGAGCGCGTCCGCGCGCAGGCTCGCGTCCTCGTCGCTCGTCACGCGGAGCTGCGCGATGCCGAGCACCGCGATCGCCGCCGCGATCGAGACGCCCACCGCGACCACGATCACGGGAGCGATCGGGAGGAGGGGGAGGATGCCGCGAGGGAAGCGCTGGAAGCTCTTAGCCATGTTGCAGGGTGGCCGCGCGTGCGGTTAGCATGACGATGTTAGGTGGGCCTTGGGTTTTGCGGGGGTCCACGACGTGGCATTGCTCTTAGAAGTGCGCACGCGAGAGGGTGAAGGTCGCCGACATGGATGGAGCCAAGGCCAATAACAGCCTCGGAAAATACCGCCTCCTCGCGGAGCTCGGTCACGGTGGCATGGCCGAGGTCTTCCTCTCGGTCGTCCGGGGGCCCGCGGGCTTCAACAAGCTGGTGGTCATCAAGCAGATCCGGCCTCAGCTCGCCGAAGATCCCGAGTTTTTGAACATGTTCCTCGACGAGGCGAGGCTCGCCGCTCGCCTCAGCCACCCCAACGTGGTGCAGACCAACGAGGTTGGTCAGGAGCAAAACCGCTACTTCATCGCGATGGAGTACCTGGAGGGGCAGCCCCTCAACCGCGTGATCCACAGGCTCGCGCGGACGGGCGGGCTGCCGCTCGTGATGCACCTGCGCATCCTCATCGACGTGCTGGGCGGCCTCCACCACGCGCACGATCTGGCCGATTTCGACGGCACGCCGCTCAACGTGGTGCACCGCGACGTCACGCCGCACAACGTGTTCGTCACGTACGACGGCGTCGTGAAGGTCGTCGACTTCGGCATCGCCAAGGCCATGAACTCATCGGCCGAGACCCGCACGGGCGTGCTCAAGGGCAAGGTCGCGTACATGGCGCCCGAGCAGGCGCGAGGCGAGCGCGTCGATCGCCGCGCCGACGTGTTCTCGGTGGGCATCATGTTGTGGGAGGCGGCGACGGGGAAGCGCCTCTGGAAGGGCATCCCGGACATCACCATCCTCCAGCGCCTGCTCGCGAGCGACATCCCCTCGGTGCGCTCCGTCAAGCACGACGTCGACCCGCGGCTCGAGGCCATCGTGCAGAAGGCCATGGCGCAAGATCGCGAGCAGCGGTTCGAGACCGCCGCCGACATGCAATCCGCGCTCGAAGATCTCGTGCGCGACATGGGCGAGCACATCCAGACGCGCGACATCGGCAAGCTCGTGGCCCAGGCCTTCGAGGCCGATCGCGCCAAGATCAAGGCGATCATCGACGAGCAGCTCCGCGCCAAGCCCACCGAGGTGGTCGCGCTGCCGTCGATCGATCCGCGCGGCACGCTCACCAACGCCGAGCGGGTCAGCTTGCCGACGAGCAGCGACTCGCAGCCCTCGGCGTCGTCGCGCGTGGAGTCGGCCGATCCGCGCAGCGCTTCGTACACCGGGCCGAGCGCGCTCTTCGCGAGCACCAGCGCGTCGCAGGCGGGCGACGGCCGATCGCGGCGCGGCCTGCTCGCGGGCGGCGCGGTCGCGCTCGGCGCGGCGGCGGCGCTCGCGTTCTGGGTGCTCGCCAAGGGGCCGGCGTCCGAGCAGCACGCGTCCGCGAACGCCGCGAGCGCGACGGCGAGCGTGGCGGGCTTGACGGACAGCGCGGCGCCCAAGGCGACGCCCGCGGCGGTGCCGCCCAAGCCCACAGAGACCGAGCTGCGCCTCGCCATCAAGCCCGGCGAGGCGAAGATCTTCCTCGACGACAAACCGCTCGACAAAAACCCGTACACCGGAAAGCACACGCGCGACGGGGCCGAGCACAAGATCCGCATCGAGGCCGCCGGGCACAAGACGCGCGACGAGGTCGTGCGCTTCGACAAAGACGTCATCGAAAAAGAGCTGGTGCTCGAGCGCGAGCCCTCGGCCGACACGGGGCGCCGCAGGCAGGGCCCCGCGCCCGCGGGCGCGCCGGCGCCGCAACCGCCTCCCGACGACGGGCTCAAACCCTCGGGCCCCAAGCCCAAGCGCAACATCGATCCCAACAATCCCTACGACAAATAGGGGGGTTCTTCCGAATGAAGCTCCACCGCATCGCAGCCTTCGCCGCAGCCATCGCAGTGACCACGCCCGTGCTGCCTGCGCTCGCGCAGGGCGCGCCGCCCACCAAGCAGGACGAGGCCAGCACGCGCTTCAAGAAGGGCATCGATCTGTTCAAGGACGGCGACTACCAAGCCGCGCTCATCGAGTTCCGGCGCGCGTACGAGCTCGCGCCCAACTACAACGTCCTTTACAACATCGGGCAGGTCTACTTTCAGCTCCAGGACTACCCGAACGCGCTCCGCACGCTCGAAAAGTACGTCGAGGAGGGCGGCAAGAACATCCCGGCGCAGCGCAAGGCCGACGTCGACAAGGACCTCGAAAAGCTCAAGGCGCGCGTCGCCAACCTCGAGATCATCACGGCCATCCCGGACGCCGAGATCAGCATCGACGATGTGCCGGTAGGCAAGAGCCCGCTCGCCAAGCCCGTCCTGGTGAGCGCCGGCAAGCACAAGGTCACCATCAGCAAGCAGGGCTTCACGCCGGTCAGCAAGGTCATCGAGATCGCGAGCTCGGAGTCGCTCAAGGTCACGCTCGATCCGGTGGAAGGGCCCAAGGCGGGTCCGCAGGGGCCCGGCGTAGAGCCCCCGCCGCCCCCGGGCGGCAACGAGCCTCCCAAGGACCAGCCCGAGCCGCCCAAGCAGACCAAGATCCCGTGGGCGGGTATCGTGATCACCGGCGGTCTCACGATCGGAGCGGTGATTACAGGGGTGTTGGCGCTCAAGGCATCAGGCGATCTCGCGACGTTGCGCGACTCGGCCAACGCCTCGCGCGAGGGCCTCGACGACGCCAAGACCAAGACGCAGACGTTCGCGCTCGTCACCGACATCCTGACGGGCGGCGCGGTGGTCGCGCTCGGCGTCACCATCTACGTGGGTGTGTCGAGCAACCGCGACAAGAAGCCCGACGCGCCCCCTGCCGCGCCCGGGCCCGGCGGCTTTTACAAGCCCACGATTCGCGCCGCGGGGTACCCCGGCGGCATGATGCTTATCGGCAAGTTCTAACGTCTCAACACGTCCACAACCGACAAACAAATATCCGAGGAGCGGGGCCGCGCGCTATCGCGCCTTCGTGGCTCGAACGCTCCCTCCCTCCACATCTCATGTCGCGGTGCGCATGTCGCCGGAGACCATCGCGCGCGTGGATGATTTCGCAAAGGCGCTCTCCAAGCCGTGGGCGCCGGCGAGGAGATCCGATGCCGTGAGGGTCCTCCTCGAAATAGCCATCGCAGAGATCGACCGCGAGGGGATTGGGGTGCTCCCGCAAGTCCACGATGGAGGGACCTCAAAGGTCCCCCCAAACCCCCCCAAGCGTCCAAAGCGCAAGAAGCGATAACAGCTTTGGTGTGATTGGCTTTGATCGACAGGCCTCATTCACCTCGTACGCTGAGCTCGATCTTCCATCGCTCATCAGGCTTCATGGGCGCGCTCGGCAGCGCTTCGAGCAGCAGTGTGCCCACCTCCGTGACGGCCGCGCGCAGGCGCACCGGCACCAAATCGCCTTCACGCCGGCCCTCGGCGGGCAACGTCACCTCGATGGGAGACAGCTCGTCGAGCTCACCCTCTCTCCACGACTCGAGCTCGACACCGGCGGTGTCCTCGCGGCGCACGGTCGATCCGAAGAAGCGGAATCGCACCGGCTCGCCCACCACCACCGCGAGCTCGTGCGGAGGGAGCTTTGCCTCCGTGCCCTCTTCCATCCCAAACGGCGCGAGGCACATGGCGGTGATCGGCGGCTCCAAGCCGGGGACGGCGGGCACTGCCCCTTCGATCCCCACGTAATACGCGCGCGCCGTACCGCCGCGGATACGGAGCCCTTTGCCACGCCGCGCGAGCCCATACGACGCCGCGCCGCGCGCGACCGCAAGGTCGTAATCGGCCCTCGCGAGCTCTCGCGCCTTGGGGGCGCCGTCCTCGTGGAGCCACCCGTCGAGCGCGCTCGCGACGCGCCTCCTCAAGCGATCTCCCTTCATCACACCACCGTTATAAAGGACCGCGGTCGGGTGCAAAAGGGATGGAGCCCTGTCGCTCGCGTCACCGTGCTTGGCGGGGGTAAACCCCTCTACCCGCTCGAACGCGCGAGCCTGCCTGCCCAAGAAGGCAGCGAGGTGCTTGGTGATGGCCGCGTCCTGCGCGTACGGCAAACCCACCTGCGTGAGGCCGGCGCGCGCGCGCGTGACCGGGCGCGCGGTCATCGGGACCTCGGGGAAGAAGCCGTTGACGAGGATGGCGTCGACGTCGGCGCGCGTGACCTCGGCGCGGAGACCGCCGCCGAACAGCTTGGATCCGCGGCCCGGGACGATGACTGGCACGCTCTCGATCGACGCGTCCGCGAGGAGCTTCTCCTTGGCGGCGCGGCAGCCGAACGTGAGCGCGTTCATCTGCCAGCGATCGACCTCCTTGCCGTCGTTGACGAGGCGCTGCCGCGCCACGTGCGCGAGCGCGAGATCCATGTTGTCGCCGCCGAGCAGGATGTGATCGCCGACCGCGACGCGGACGAGATCGAGCGATCCGTCGCGATCCACCGCGGCGATCGCCGAAAAGTCCGTGGTCCCGCCGCCCACGTCCACGACCAGGATCACGTCGCCGGGCTTGATCTCGCGGCGCCACCCGTCGCCCATCGCGTCGATCCACGCGTAGAGCGCGGCCTGCGGCTCTTCGAGCAACGTCACGTCTTCGAGCCCGGCGGCCACCGCGGCTTCGACCGTCAGCTCGCGCGCGGCCGCGTCGAACGACGCGGGCACGGTGAGGATCACCTCCTGCTTCACGAGCGACAGCTCGGGATCCCCTTTGGCGATCGCGTGATCCCACGCCTCGACGAGGTGCTCCAAGTACCGCCACGACGCTTCGACCGGCGAGATCTTCTCGATGTCCTCGGCCGCGCCCGAAGGGAGGATGGCGCCGCGCCGATCGACGCCCGTGTGGCAGAGCCAGCTCTTCGCGCTCGCGATCACGCGCGCAGGGGCGTCGGCGCCGCGCGCGCGCGCGTGCTCGCCCACGGCGAAGCGCCGCTCCGCGTCCCACGGGAGCGCGGCCGGGCCCTCGCCCTCGCTCGCGAAATACACGAACGAAGGCAGGAGCGGGCGCGAATCGAGCGTGCCCGCGGCCACGAGCTGCGGGATCGCGAGCACCTCGGGCGAGGGTCGCGCGTCGCGATCGCCCGCGGGGATCTCCGTGTACGCGAGCGCTGTGTGCGTGGTGCCGAGATCGATGCCGACGACGTAACGCGCGCTCACAGCTCCACCTCCGCGGGCGCGATCACCTTGGGATCGTGGCCCTTCATCACCTCGGGCAGCTTCACCTCGGCCGCGCGCCACCCCTTGTGGCGCAGCGTCCCTGCGTACGGCGCTTGGCCCTTCACGTCGCCCGTGAGCTTGACCTCCGACGCGTCGAAGCCCTTCGGGATCGTCACGCGCGCGCCCTCGTCCTCGGCGCGCACGGGCTCGATCGTGACGTGGCCGCGCAGCGCCTTGCGGCAGCCCTCGTGCACCACGCGCGCGACCTCGCCGATCTCTTTGTCGCTGAAGCCCGCGACGTCCTGCTGGAGAAAGTCCACGAGCCGCCCTTCGCGCTGGAGCATCGCGAGGAGCTGGAGCGCCGACTGATCCGGCGCGGGCTCTTCTTCTACGATCGGGCTCGCTCGCGGGAGCTCCTCCGGCTCGTCTCGCTGCGGAGGGGGAGCTCCGCCCCCCAATTCCCCCCCGTGCTCAATAGCCTTGATTCTGGCGGCGAACGCTCCATCGAAGAGCACGCGGAAGAGACACGCCCACGCGTAAAAGAAGCGCGCGGCGAACGACATGGAGGGCTCGGACACGCGTGCGACTCTAACGCAATCGCCGTGGGGCGCGCTTGCGGCGCGATCCTGCATGTATAGAACACCCGAAAATCGCTGGAGTTTTGGGGGACACGTTCGTAGGCTCGGGCCGCATCCCCCCAAGGATCACGGAACGGAAGGTTGGCTCGATGGCTGTGACAAGGGCGCTCGAAAAGCTGGTCTCTCTCTCCGCCGATCGACTCTGGCCCTTGATGCAAAAGGTCAACGCGCTCGCCCCTGAAGCGCCGCCTTTTACGCCTTCGTGGAGCGACGCGCCCATCCCGCGCGGCGCCGCCAAAGAGAAGCCCCCGCTCGGCTGGCCGAGGCGCACCGACAGCTTGTGCCCGCGCTGCGTGAAGGAGGCGCGCGCGGCGATCTTGGGCGGCGAGGTCGACTGGACCACGCTCATCGACGACAAGCCGGGCGAGATCCCAGCGACGATCCTCGAGCGCGACGGCAAGATCGTGATGGAGAAGACGTGCCCCGTGCACGGCACGTTCGAAGACGTGATCGCGATCGATCCGGCCTTCTTGCGCAGGATCGAGGAGCTCTTCCCGGGCCGCGACGTGCGCATGAAGAAGGACGGGCTCCACGATCACGGGTCGAGCTCGATCAAGTGGGGGCGCGGCGCGGTGCTCACGGTCGACCTGACGAACCGCTGCAACATGATGTGCGACCCGTGCTTCATGGACGCGAACCAGGTCGGCTACGTGCACGAGCTGTCGTGGGACGAGATCACGAAGATCCTCGACGACGCGGCCGACGTGAAGCCCAAGCGCCAGATGTCGATCCAGTTCTCGGGCGGCGAGCCCACGCTCTCGCCGCACTTCCTCGACGCGATCCGCTACGCGCGAAAGAAGGGCTATTTCGCGGTGCAGTGCGCGACCAACGGCCTGCGCTTCGCCGAGGAGCCGGGCTTCGCGGAGCGGTGCAGGGAGGCGGGGCTCCGCATGGCGTACCTCCAGTTCGACGGCGTCACCAACGCGTCGAACGGCCACCGCAAGATCAAGAACCTCTACGACGTGAAGCTCCGCGCCATCGAGGAGCTGTCGCGCGCGGGCATCGACGTGATCTTGGTCGTGACGATCGTGAACGGCGTCAACGACGATCAGGTCGGGCCCATCGTCGAGTTCGCGGTCGAGAACGCGGACAAGATCACCGTCGTGAGCTTCCAGCCCGTGAGCTTCACCGGCCGCGACGAGGACATCTCGGACGAGCTGCGCGAGAAGCAGCGCTACACGCTGAGCCATCTCGCGCGCGACGTCGCGGCGCAGACGGGCATGACCGATCCGCTGCGCGACTGGTTCCCGCTCTCGGCGCTCGCGCCGTTCGGCAACGTGGTCGATCTCATCGACGGGCCCGATCGCGAGTTCGGCCAGCTCAACTGCGGCTGCCACCCGAACTGCGGCATCGGCACCGTGCTCTTCGTCAACAAGAAGACCAAGCAGATGGTGCCGCTCCTCGACTTCCTCGACGTGGGCGGCATCCTGAAGGACCTCGCCGCCATCTGGGACGCGGGCCGCGGCGGCGCGTGGGCCAAGGCGCAGATCGTGGCCTCGGTGCTCCGGCACTACAAGCCCGAGAGGGCGCCCGCGGGCTTCGACGCGACGACGCTCATCAAACAGTTCTTGAGCCAGACCGGCGCCGCGCACACGGGCGAGAGCGACGCAAAGGGCTACGAGTGGCGCGTGCTCTTCGTCGCCGGGATGTGGTTCCAGGACCTCTACAACTACGACTTCCGCCGCACCGAGATGTGCATCATCCCGTACGGCACGCAGCTCGGCGAGATCAGCTTCTGCGCGTACAACACGGGCGTCGGCTGGCGGAACGTCATCGAGAAGATGAAGGCGAACGCGACGGTCGCCGAGTGGTACGCGCGCCACGGCCGGCACCCGGTGCACGCCAAGAACCGCGATTTGCCGTTGCCTTCGTACGATCACCCGGTGACGGTGCGCGAGCACGACCTCGCGCTCAAAGAGCGCAAGGAGGCGGCCGCGCCGCCGCGGAGGCGGCTCAAACATCTGCCCGTGGTCGGGCGGTAGGTTTATCCTCGGCGATCGTTGGAGATCCTCAGGCTTACGCCGTTTCAAGCGGGCGTGATCGTGTGGCAGGCGCAGTCCGCCGCGCCGAGCGCGCCGCTCTCGCTCACCACGATCGTGAAGGGCACGTTCCTGCTCGCCCCCGGCGAGGCCACGCTCGCGCCCGATCAGATCCCGCTCATGCCCGATCGGCACTGGGACGAGAACCCGCTCGCGAGCCTTTGGTACGCGGGCGATTTCGCGCCGGTCAAGCGCCGCGTCGACGTGATGCTCACGGGCCACGCGTACGCGCCGAACGGCGCGCCGGCGGCCGAGGTCGTCGCGCGGATGCGCGTCGGCGAGATCGTCAAGGCCCTGCGCGTGACGGGCGATCGCATGTGGATGGGAGGCTCCGACGGCCAGCTCGTCGCGGGCCGGCCCGTGCCCTTCACCGCGATCCCGCTGCGCTACGAGCGCGCGGAGCTCTCGGCCGACAACCCCGTGGGCAAGGACCCGCACGGCCCGCCCATCCCGCTCGCGCTCGCCGCGCCGAACCTCGCGCTCGCCGAGGGGACGGGCGCCGCGTGCTTCGGCCCCATCGCGCCCACGTGGCGCGCGCGGCGCAATTTGCTCGACGAAATGGGCAGGATCTGGACCTTCGGCGTGTCGAGCGGCGAGGCGCGGATCTTCGGCCCGCCGCCGCCCGCGATGGAGTTCTCGTTCTTCAACGCGGCGCCGCGCGAGCAGCAGATCGATCTGCTGCGCGCGGGCGCGCCGATCGAGCTCCATCACCTGCACCCGGAGCACGCGACGCTCGCGACCCGCCTGCCGCCGATAAGGCCGCAGGTGTTCCGCGTCTCGCCGGGCCCGAGCGGCGAGCGCGTCGAGGAGATCATCGTGCGCGCCGACACGCTCTGGATCGACGCGGATCGAGGCGTGGCGCAGGTGGTGTGGCGCGGCGTGAGCGAGCTCGACAGCGTCATCGAGCGCTGGGGGAGGCTCGTCATCGCCGCGGATCCAGACGGCAAGAAGCTGCGGTGGGATCGCATCGCGCGCGAGCTCGCGGGCGCGTCCCGCGCGTCGTTCGCCGCGCGCGCGGAGGTGGAGCCGCTCGACGTGGACCCGCTCGCGAGGCGCCACGACAGCCTCAAATCGCAGCGCGACGCTGCGCGATCCGAGCATGCCGACGCGCCGCCGCCGATCATGCCGCGGAGCGAGATCGGCTGGCCGCACGCGCCGATCGCGGCGCCCGCCCCCGTCGCGCCCGCCGCGATCGAGGACGAAGAGAGCACCACCACGACGACCGGCGCGGCGATCGACGTGGGTCGCTCGGTCGACGCGATGGAAGCGGACACGGTCAAGCGACGGCGCTTCGTCGCGCCGATCCCAGGCTCGGATCGGCCTCCGAGGGCGGAGCCCGCTGCGGCCAAGCCCTACGACAAGAGCGCGCCCGCGAGCGGCGAGCCTGGCGTGGTCGATCCGCCGACGGACGCGCAGGCGGCGTGGGTCGCGACCCCGCATTCGCGGGCCGCTCAATCGCCCGAGGAGGCGCAGCCCGCGATCGCGCTCCCGTCCGACGATTTGCCGCTCGATCGCTACGCGGCGATCTCGGCCGAGCTCGCGCACCGGCGCACCGAGCGCGCGACGGTGCTGCGCGAGCAGGGGCTCGACGAGCGGCGGTGGTCCAGCATCGACAGGGCGTGGAAGAAGGCCCTCGCCGAGTCCGCGACGCGGCGCGATCGCGATCTGATGGCGGCGTTCGACGCGGCGTACGTCGCCGCGCAGGATCGGCTGCGCGCGCCGGTGGGCGTCGTCGAATACGCGCGCATCTTGGTGGGGCTCGAGCGCGGGGAGGTGGGCAAGGTGCTCGCGGATCTCAAGCTCCAGCTCAGCGATCTGATGCGCCTCCAGCGCGTCTGGTCGCGGCGCACGATGGAGTCGCCGCCCCTCGCGGCCGAGCTGCATCGCGAGCTCGACGCGCAGCGGAGACAAGGTCGGTAGCGCTATTTCTGGCGACGCGGGCGCGCGCGATAAGGTAGCGTGCGGGCATGTCGCGCCGGTATTGGCTCATCAAGAGCGAGCCCTTCAAATACTCTTTCGCTCAGCTCCTCCGCGACGGCGTGACCGTGTGGGACGGCGTTCGGAACTTCGAGGCTCGCAACAACCTGCGCGCGATGAAGAGCGGCGATCTCGTCCTCTTCTACCACTCGAACGAGGGCAAAGAGATCGTCGGCGTCGCGCGCGTCGCGCGCGAGGCGTACGCCGATCCGACGGCGCCGGGCGAGGACTGGAGCGTGATCGACGTCGCGCCCGTCACGACGATCAAGGCCGCGGTGTCGCTCGAGGCGATCCGCGACGAGGTCGACCTCTCGGACATCGCGCTGCTCAAGCGATCGAGGCTCAGCGTGGTGCCCGTGTCCAAGGAGCACTTCGACAGGATCCTCCAGATGGGCAAGACCAAGCTCACCGCGGCGCAGCTCAAAATGAGCTGATTTATCGCCGTCAATCGGTGATCACGATCTTGGTCCCGTCCTTGACCATGGACGCGACCTCGTCGATCTCGCGGTCGTCGAGCGCGACGCAGCCGAGCGTCCAGTCGCTCTCTTTGTGCGCGCCGTTCCACTCCTTGACGCCGACGCCGTGGATGCCGATGCCGTCGCCGATGGTGCGACCGGCCGGGATCTCGCCGCGCGCCTTGGCCTCCGCGAAGCGGCGACGGTCCGCGTCGTTCGGGTAGCTCACCACCAAGAAGTTGTGGAAGAGCCCCTTGATGCGGCCGCTCACTTTGTACGTGCCGACGGGCGTGACCTTGTCGCCTTGCATGCGCTTCGGCCCTGCGCCGCCCGGCCCGATCGCGACCTTGTACTTTTTGACCACGTTGCCCTGCGCGACGAGGCTGAGCTCGTGATCGCTCTTGTCGATGCGGATCTCGTCGACGGCGGCGGGCGGCGAGGCCGTCGAGCCGAGGGGGACGAAGGTCGTGGCGAGCGCGAAGAGGATCGGGGAGAGGTTCCTGAGCTTCATGCCCGCGTTTCGGGCGAAAAACGCGGACTGTGACGATCAACAAAAAAAGAAAGTTTCGTGTCACACTCGGTCTCGGCCGCACGAAAGAGCGGCGATGAGCGGAGCGATGCCCACCGAGTCCGAGAGCGATCTCCTCGCCGACCCGTCCGTGCGCCGCACAGTGGAGGACTTCGTCCGCAGGCGCGTCCCCGCGAGCGACGTCGACGACGTCGTGCAGACGGTGCTCTGCGACGCGCTCGCCGCCGAGGGGAGGCCGCGCGAGCGCAGCGAGCTCACGCGGTGGCTCATCGGCATCGCGCGCCACAAGGTCGTCGATCGTCATCGCCGCGCGCAGCGCGAGCCCGCGGCCGAGATCCCCGACATCGAGGAGGCGCCGCCGCCGCTCGAAGCGCGCGAGCTCGTGCGCTGGGCCGAGGAGCAGGCGGGCAGCACGCGCGACGCGCAGAAGACGCTCGCGTGGATGGCGCGCGAGGGCGAAGGCGAGAAGCTCGAGTCGATCGCCGCCGACGAGAAGCTCCCCGCCGCGCGCGTGCGCCAGCGCGTCTCGCGCATGCGGCGCTGGATGCGCGAGCGGTGGATGGCCGAGCTCGCCGCGGTCGCCGCGCTCTCCGCGATCATCCTCGGCGTCATCTGGTGGCTCCGCCGCATCAGCAAGCCCGAGACCGACGCGCACCCTTCGCCGACGATCCAGCCCGAGCCGCCGTCGTCGCTCGATCGCGCGCGCTCCCTCCGCGCCGAAGCCGCGAAGCGGTGCGACGAGCGCGCGTGGCGCGAGTGCCTCAAGAGCCTCGACGACGCGCGCGCGCTCGATCCGATCGGCGACGGCTCGCCCGAGGTGCGCGCGCTGCGCGACAAGGCCGAGGACGCGCTCCGCGAGCCCGCACCCGCGCCGACCAGCAGCGCCACGAGCGCGCCGACGATCAGCCCCTCATCGACCGCGACGCCTTCGCCCATCGACAAACCGCTCGACAAAAAGAGCGATCCTATCGAGACCAAGGTCAAGCCTGCGCCGCCGCCGCCCGTCACCACGGGCACGCCGACCGCGCCGCCGTCGCCCAAAGCACCCTTCCTCAAGAAGGCTCCTACGAAGAGCGGAAAGCCCTTTGCGAAGGAGCTTTGGGACGACAAGAAGTGATCAGTAACCGAGGTCGCCGCCGGGCTTGCCGGGCTTACCGGCAGGCTTTCCGACGGGCTTCGCGACAGGCTTCGCGACCGGCTTGGGCGCGGGCTGCGCCGCGGGCTTGGCCGATGCGGTCGCGGAGGCAGGCGGATCGGCGACGGGCGGAGGGGCAGCGCTCACGGTCGCTGTCGCCGAGACCGGAGGCGGCGCCGAAGGCGGAGGCGCCGCGCTCGTGGCCGCGGTCTCGGTGCCGCCTGCGTGCGCCTTGTTGCCGCCCGAGCCGCCCATGAAGAAGACCGCCGCGCCGACCGCGCCGCCGAGGAGCACGACGCCCGCGAAGATGCCGATGATCATCGGCGCCTTCGACTTGGGCTTGACCTCGGTGCCGGCGCCCGATTGGTTGCCCCACGCCGCGCCCGTCGCCATCGCGCCCGGAGGACCGGGCGGAGGCGCGACCTGTTGCGCGCCGTACCCGGCTTGCTGCGCTCCTGACATCGAGGCGCTCATCCCCACCTGCGGTTGAGGCGGCGGGTTGGAGCCGGAGTGCATGCCGGGGCTCGACGTGCCGAGCGGGCCTTGATGCGTTTGCGGCGGCGCGAACGGGCTCGCGGGCAGCGCGCTCATGTCGAGCACCTGCGTGCCCATCGGCTGCGGCCCGGAGAACGAAGGCCGTTGAGGTTGCGCGGCGCCGGTCGTGTGCGCGGTTTGGTACGCGAGGAGCGCCTCGGCGAACTGCGCGCAGGTCTGGAAGCGATCGGTGGGCTCGCGGGCCATCGCGCGCATCACGATCGCGGCGAACTCGGGATCGAGATCGGGCACGTAGGTCTGCGGGGGCGGCGCGTGCTCCAAGACGATCTTGAAGAGCAGCTCGTTGAAGGTCTCGGCGTTGTACGGCACGTAGCCGGTGATGGCTTGGTAGAGCAGCACGCCGATCGCGTAGATGTCGGTGCGCTGATCGATCGCCGAGGTGCCGCGCGCCTGCTCGGGCGACATGTAATACGGCGTGCCGACGACCGCGCCCGCGCGCGTGACGTTCATCGACTCGCCCGAGAGCTGCGAGAACTTCGAGACACCGAAGTCGAGGATCTTGACGAAGTCCTTCAAGCCCGATCGCTGCGTGAGCAAGAAGACGTTGTCGGGCTTGAGATCGCGGTGGATGATGCCCGCGTCGTGCGCCTTGCCGAGGGCCTCCAAGATCTGCGTGAGGATCGGGATGGCCTGGAGCGGCATGAGCCTGCCCGCGCGCTTGATGCGCGACGAGAGCGTCTCGCCGTCGAGGTACTCCATCACCATGTAGCGCGTGTGATCGGGCAGCTCGCCGAGATCGAGCACCTCGCAGATGTGCTCGGAGCCGACCATCGCCGCGGCCTGCGCCTCACGCTCGAAGCGCGTCACCACCTCGGCTTGGCCCGACACGCTCGAGTGGAGGAGCTTGATGGCCACCCTGCGCTTGATGCGAAGGTTCTCGCCCTCGAAGACCGCCCCCATGCCCCCTGCCCCGAGGAGCTTCACGATCTTGTATTTGCCGTCGATGATTTGACCAGGCTGGCCAAGCTCAGCGCTCATGGACTCTAGACCTCGCTCGCCTCACGCGAGCTTTGATTGAAAATGCCGGTGAAGGCCGGGCCCCCAAGAGATCATCGAGCGTAGCGAGCGAGCGGGCCTCGGGAAAAGCAGAAGACGACGCCGGAGACAGGGACATCGTAGCACGGTCTCGCCGCGGAAGGGCGAGCGCGCACGGGTGTATTGGGATCCGTAGGCTTCGTGGTAACGTCGGCCGCGTATGCCGCTCTACGAGCTGTCCATCGACGCTGCCGCCATCCGGGAAGGCGAGCACATCACCTCGCTCCAAGGCCGAGCGTTCCCAACCCTCGTGATGCGGTGGGACTCTCGGTTCTTCGAGCAGAGCTGGGTCACCACGGTCGTCCTCGACTACCTCATCGCGCTTCCCCCGTTGATGGTCGGCCAATCGACGTTCAACGAGGTGAAGATCGCGGCGTACGTCGGCGGCGCGCCCACCAAGTACCTCTACTTTGGCACCGAGCTCACCGCGGCGGTCCCGCGCATCGCGCCCGAGATGGAGAACTCGATGACGCCGGTGAAGCTCTACCAAGAGTTTCGCTTGGAAGAGCAGACCTGCCCGCTGCCTTACTTGAAGCTCATCAACGCGACGCCGCGCATCTACGGCAACGGCCCGCAGGACTACTACAGCCCTCCCATCAAGGTGGAGCGCTACGACGGCGTCTTCTCGCCCAACGAGCACATCGCGGACTTCTTCCCGCAGGTCGTCGCCAACCTCGACGCGGTCCGCGGCGCCGTGCTCACCGATCCCTCGCGCGGCTTCTGGAACGGCTCGCGCTACGTGGGCGTCACGCAGATCGCGATCCTGCGCCAAGGCAAGGTCGTGGGCCTCCACCGGCGCGTGGGGCGCGCCGACAAAGATCCGCTCCCCGCCGAGATCCGCCGCCGCGATCCGCGGCTCGACGTGATGAACGAGTGGGTCGGCATCGACTTCGGCGCCTCGACGACCACGATCGGCGTGCGCAGCGAGCACCGCCCGAGCGAGCTCTTCCGGCTCGGGGAGGCCGTGCAGATCTCGCATTCGAGCGAGCACGAGATCCCGACCGAGATCGTGTTCAACAACGTCGGGCGCACCTTCAAGGCGTGGCGCGATCGCGTGATCATGCCGCTCACGCGCTGGGGCGAGCTGTTGGTGGGTCACGCGGCCAAGGCCGAGCGGACGCGGCCGGGCGACGACATGCCCGCGCGCACGGCCGCCGCCGTGACGTCGCTCCCGTTCCTCCGCGATCGGATCGAGAAGCAAGAACCCTACAAATTCAGGGGTTACGAGGATCCCGACACGACCGAGATGCTCAAGAAGCCCGCGCCGCCCATCATCGACGAGGACGGCATCGGCTCGCACGATCCCTTCGATCCCATCGAGCTCTTCGCGTATTACGTCGGCCTCACGGTCAACCATCGCGCGCGCGGCATCCACCTCCGCTACGCGATCACGATGCCCACGGGCTACACGCCCGAGCGCAGGCAGAGCGTGCTCGTCGCGTTCCGGCGCGGCATCTACCGCAGCTTGCCCGCGGGGCTCGTCGACTACCACGACCTCGAACGGCTGGAGGTCGTCGACGTCGGTCCGTCCTCGATCGCGCTCAGCGTGCAGGCGTTCCGCACGTTCAACATCCAGCCCAAGGGCGATCAGATCCCGTTCGCGACCATCGACGCGGGCGCGAGCGAGACGGGCGTGGTGTTCGGGCTGCTGCGCCCGGCCAAAAGCGAAGAGCGCGCCGACGGGCTCGAGCGCGTGGTCGAGTACCTCGAACCGCACGGCATCAAGTGGTGCGGCGGCGAGCGCCTGCTCCACCGCCTCGCGTACCGGCTCTACGTCTCGCGCGCCTCGGCGATGCGCGACGCGCGCGCGCCCTTCGAGCGCCCCATCGAAGAGGAGATCGCGCCCGAGCTCGAGGATCTGCTCGTGATCTCGCCCGAGGCGCGGGCCAACGTGATGATCCTCAAAGACGCGATGCGCCCCATCCTGGAGCAGATCCCGGGCAAGCTCCAGGCCTCGGCGAAGCTCGCCACGATCGACGGCGGCACGGCCGACGTGAAGCTCGAGATCGATCGCGCCACGTTCGACGCCACGCTGCGCGAGTGGTTCTCCACGGCCGCGAACGAGCTCAAAGACAAGCTCACGCACGCGCTCACCAAGATCGGGCGCGACCCCAACCCCTACGAGGGGCTCCGCATCATCATCGGCGGGCGCATGGGCATGAACACGATCTTCGACGAGGAATTCACGAAGCTCCTGCCGCCCAACGTGCTCATCCACCGCTTCAAGGAGCCCGACAAGAACAACCTCATCACGCCCACGGTCAAGACGGCGACCGTGCTCGGCGTGCTCGGCCTCAAGTACGATCGCATCGGCGCCACGCAGCGCGCCGAGAAGCGCGACGCGTTCCGCTACCGCGTCGGTCGCAACCGCCACGGCCAGCTCGCCGACGTGCTCGATCCCACCGCCGAGTACGACGTGTGGCGCGAGATGGGCGCGTGCACCAAGCCCGACGTCGAGGTGATCTTCATGCCCGCGGTCGACGACGGCGAGGTCGCCGCCGACGATCCGCGCGTGATGCGCGCGTCCGCGTCGCTCGGCCCGCAAGCGGTCGGGCAGCGGCTCTACCTGCGCGCGGTCGCGTCGGCGCGCGTCGAGCTCGCGGCCGGCCCGCCCGGCGGCGAGCCCGAGAAGGGCGCCCCCATCTGGGCGATCGATCTCAAGGCCGCGATCGCCGAGCGCGTTTGAGACCCTTCAGGAAGAGGGCTTCTTGATCAGATAGAAGAAGTCGCGCGGCGAAGGCTCGGCGACGTATTCGTCTTTGGTGTGCTTGATGCCGGGGATGATCGTCGACGCGACCTTCGGCGCTTCGCCCTGCGCGCTGCGATCGTAAAAGAGGAAGCGCGGGTACGAGTAGTTGACGTCGAGCTGCGCGGCGTACTCGGCGCCCACGGCCTTCATGGCGTACGAGAGCGCCTGCGCGGTGACCGCCTCGCCGAGCGCGTAAAAGAGCACCTGCCCGGTCTTGTCGACGCCGATCGCGCTCCTTCGGATCACGGTCTCGCCGCTCACGGTCGCGCCCCAATTCTTGTTGTACTCGACGGCCTCGAGCGCGGTGTTGACCTTGCCGTCCTCGACCAAGCACGGCGGCGTCTGCCGGTAGTATCGCATGCCCTCGGACTCGCCCTTGATCGACGACCACGTGCGGATCTTCATCGCGCCGTCTTTGTAGAGCGCGACGGTGCACGCGATGTCGCGCGGGGGCAGGTACGTGTCGCCGTCGAGCATCATGCCGTAGTGGCCGTGCACGGCCTTGAAGCCGCCGTTGAAGGCCGCGATGAGATCGCCGAGCACCTCGCGCGGGATCAAGCCCGGGCGCTTCTCTTTGGGCACCGTGGTCGACGTGGGCTCCTGCGATCCGGCGACGAGCCGCAGATCGACGCGCCTGCGATCGATCGCGACCACGGCAACGGCCGCGAAGCTGCGCTTGGGATCGGGGTGGACCAACGATTTGTAGAGCGCGGGGCGATCGCCCGTGACCGGATCTTTGATCGCGATCCATTGGCCCTCGCCGGTCGTCGCGATCTTCTCGTGCGGAGGCTTGAACGCAGGCGGCGGGAAGCCGAGCTCCCCCGCGGGCGGCGCCTTGACGTCAGGCGTGTCCGCGATGGGCGCGGGGGAAGGTGCGATCGGAGCGCCGCTCGGCGCGGAGGGCGCGTCCCAAAACGTCGCGGGCTTTTGGTCTTTGTAGCGCCACTGGTTGATCCGATCTTGGACGCCGTACGAGACGTCCTCGGCCCACGCCACGGCCTTGGGCCCGAAGAGCCAGCGCGCGCCGTCGGCGAGCGCCGGGCCGAAGCCGGGGATCTCGTGGATCGCGATCCACAGCGCCGGGATGCCCGCGGCGACGACGCCCGCGCCGATGAGCGCGCGCCGCCGCCAGCGCGATCGGGGCTTGGGCTTGGTCTTGTTCGCGTCCGCGTCGCGCGGCGCGTCGCTTTGTGCGGTCACGTGGGTGGTGCTGACTTGTTCGTTCGTGGTCACGGCGCAATCAACCTACCCCATGGCGAAAGCCGGCCCAACTTCCGGGCCGCACGCGCGCCATGATGAGAGAGGGCTCCTCGGCCGCGCCGAACGACCGAACGCTCAGGCGCCTTCCATGCCGTGAGCCAGGGTGCGCGGCCCTTCTTTGAAGAGCACCTCGATCTTGTTGCGATCGATCACGCGCGCGACGACGCCGTCGCCGAACTTGGAGTGACGGACGAGCTCGCCCGCGGCGTAGCTCAGCGTGAAGCGATAAGGCCGGAACGCGCTCACGGGCTGGCCCGCGATCGCGTGCTCCCACGCGGCGGTCTGCTCGCGCTCGATGCGCTCGGCGTGCGTGAGGCGCTCGCCTTTGGGCCCCGTCGCCTCCTTGGCAGGGCCGCTCTTGCGATCGGCGGCCTTCTTTTCGAGCCTCGCGAGCGCGGCGTCACGCTCGCTCTTCGGCCGGCGATAAAGGTGGTGTGAGCCGCATGTCTTGCACTCGACCTTCTTCACCGCGTCGCCGACCATGGCGATGATGCGATGAGTGAGGTCGAGCTTGCACTTGGTGCAATACGCGTCGATTTCGCCGCCGGTCTTGGGCTTCTTGCCTGTGGTCACGTTCCCTCAGTCGTCTCGGTTCTTGCGCCGAGCGTCTTTGCTTTTGTCCTTCACCGAGACGGTCGCGGTCACGTCCGGCTTCGGTAACTTTGCGGGTGCTTCGCTCTTGCGACGCTCGCCTCCAGCCTGATCTTCGTCGCCCTCGTCCTCGTCGCGCTTGACCGAATCGTTCGGGATGAAGCGGATCTCGGTCTTGATCTCGAACGAGAGCTTGGTGAGCACCTTGGTGATCTCGTCGGCGAACTGGGTCTGCTCCAGCACGTCGCGGATCTCCTTGGCGACCACGCGGTAGAGGCCGTTCTTGGTGTCGTCGATCTGGGTGTAGAGGTACGCGAGGACCTCTTTGGGGAGCTTCATCTCTTGGACGAAGTGCCGGAGGTTCTCGGGGCCTTCGGCGAGCTTGCTCGCCCCTTCGGACACGGCGCGCTCGACCACGCGCTTCAGGATCTCGGGGATGGCACGTTCGAAGAGGCGCTTCCTGTCATCTGGCCGATCGCTCTCCTCGGCGTCGTCGTAGTCCGGCGGATCGTGATCTTCGGCCATGCGCTCCGGTCCCTCCCTTACTGGCCGGACCGCATCGCGTCAACGAAACGCGGTTTTTGCATCACTGCGGCGCGCACGCGCCGTCGCACGTGCCCGGGCTCGTGAGCATGCAGCTCCACCCCGACCCGCCGAAGCAAGGCACGCCGCAGACGAGGTGCTGGCAACCCGCGGCGCTCCACGTCGCGTACGCGGCCTTGGCCTCCTCGATCGGGCCCGTGTTGGCGCTGTTCACGACGATGGGGCACGAGCAAATGTCGAGGAACACAGGGCCGTTGATGCACCCGTCGAAGTCCGCGCACGCGTTGCACTGCTGCGCTTTGGTGACCGCGGCGGAGTAGATGGCGAACAGCGCGTCGCAGTCCGCCGTGGTGCCCGAGCTCGTCGACGAGGTGCTCGTCGATCCCGAGCTCGACGCGCCGGAGGAGCTGGACGCGCCGGACGAAGAGCTCGACGTGCCGGAGCTCGACGTGCCGGAGGTCTCGACGACGCCGCCGCAGGCCGCGAACGAGGCAACGGGAACAGCGATGAGAAGCGCGCGAAAGAAAGGAGAAGCGTTCATGCGCTTATCGTACCACCCGGCGCGCTCATTTCCCGCGCTCGTAGTCGGCCGCGGCGCGCTCGACGACCTCGGCGTCACGCGCGGCGCGCTCGCTCTCGGCGGACAGCTCGGCGGTGAACAGGGTGAGCCCCCAAATGCCGTTCTCTCTGCGGCGGAGCGGGTAGCGCGTGCCGCGCGCGGTGATCACGGTCGCGCGCTCGGCGTTGATCTCGACCTTGGCGACGCCCGACAGATCGCGCCGGAGCCTCGTCACAAAGCCGTTTTTGTGCGCGATGTCGAGCCACACGTCCGCGCCGTCCGGCGCCTCGGCGTGGACGCGATAGGCCTCCATCAAGCGCGAGCGCTCGGGCTCGGGGTACGTCGCGGCCACGCGATCGCGCGCGCGCTTGCGGTAATCGCGGATCGAATACGCGGCGTGTTGGGCGTGGTCTTCGAGGTACGCGAAGATGTCGCGGGGCCTGCCTTCGGCGATGGCGACGGCCACGCGCAGGTACGCGCCCTCGGGCGTGGTGTCCGGCGGAAACGGCTTGGATCGCGACCACATCACGTATCCGGCCGCGATCGCGCCGAGCGCGGCCACGACGCCGATCGCGCCGCGTCGAGACAACCTGCCTTCGTGGAGAGCGCCTGCGCCGGTGGAAGACACGGAGTGGGCCGATACCACGATCCACCTCGGCTCGCATTCTTGGGCGCAGCGGAGATGGCACCCACCGAAGTTTTGCGCTTCGGACGCCGCGAATTCGGTCTCGCCCTGGGCTGCGAGGCACATCGGACCGCGGCTCCTGGGGTCGGAGCATCCCCCGTTGGGGGGGTCCGACCCCCCTTTGCCGGATGGTTGCTACGAGGGCAGCAGGGGCCGGCCCACGTCTCGCGATGGTAGGGATCGAAGCTTGTCGAGTCGCTCGCGAGCGACGGGGATGAGAGAGCGGTTTAGGGGGAGGCGCGGCCCCGGTAGCACGGTAGCAGGCTATTGAGGCCCCTTTGGGCGTGGGCTCGGCGGCGGGCGGGGGAGGTGCTTCATCTCCCGTGTCGGGGTTCACGTCTCCCACGGCGCGGCGTGCTTTGAGGTATTGGCCGATCGCGTCGTTCTGTTGGAGGATGGGGCGGAGCAGGGCGAGGCGGGCGGCCGTGCCTTCGGCCGAACGTTGATAATGTCTCCCCACGATGAGGGCCACGGCTTCGAGGAGCATGCCTTGGCCTTCGGCGCGCGCGGCGCGCACGCGGCCCCATCCAACGAGGGAGTCCGGGGGCGCTTCGAGCGCTTCGCGGTATTGGCTCGCGAGGTCCGCGAGCCGGTCGGCGAGCCGCTTGAGGCCAAGCTCTTTTGCGGTGGGCGCGAGCTCGCCTTTGAGCACGCTCACGATCTCGTCTACCGCCGCGAGCTCTTCGACGTATCCGAGCGAGGTGATCGCATAGACGCTGATCGGGAAGATCCGTTTGAGGAAGCCCTCGACTTGGGCGTGAATGGGATCGCCGGGCGGCGCTCCCTGGGCCTGTGCGAGCGCCGAGTCTCGCAGCGCGGTGAGCGTGCGATCGGTGAGCGCGTCGATGCGTTGCGCTTGGGGGTTGGTAGCTTTAACCGGCTCACCGGCCCATCGCCGCTCCAGCTCGCGCACCGTGCGCTCGTGCGCGATCGCCGCGGCACAGTGCTTGACGAGGTCGGTGAACCCCTCATCTTTGGCGATCGCGGCCACCTGCGCCAGCGCAAAGAGCCTGCGACCGCTCGTAAACTCATAGAGATTGAAGATGTCGTTCAACGTCCCATCCACGTGTTCCCTCCCATCGAGAGTTGTTTGAACGAGGAGGGTATGGCCGCCATGCGAGGGGGTCAATCGGGGAAGCCCGGACGAGCGAGCGAACGTTCTGCCGATCTGTGCGGTTGACGCTACGGGTACCGACGCAGTCAACATCGCGGTGAGGCGGCCGAGACGCTTGCGGAGATGACGGCTGGTGAAGTAGCATCCCTGTTGTTGGCGACGACATGAGCTCCAAGATTCTCATAGAGGGTTGTACCTGATGGATGGGACTTGCGGAAGATACGGTTCGTGGGCGCGGGTTACCCTCCTGCTCGGAGCGAGTGTCCTGGTGGGCTGCGGCGCGAGGAGCGAGCTCCAGGACGTGGCCACAGCGGGTACCAGCCACGAAACCGGGCCCAGTGCTGGAGGTGGTACCGGCGGCACCCATTCCGGCGCTGGAGGCAGCGCCGGAACCGGCGCCGCCGCGGGCGCTGGGGGAGGTGGCGGCGGCGCGAGCACAGGCAGCGCCGGTGGCGCGACGGGCGCCGGTGGCGCGACGGGCGCCGGTGGCGCGGGAGCCTGCGTCCCTGCGCTCGAGCAGTGCAATGGCACGGACGAGAGCTGCGCAGACATCGCTGACCGAACATGCCCGACCTGTGTGGCATTTGCGGTTCACGAGAGCACCAGCGTAACCGCGTTCGGCTGGGGGTCGGCGGCGCGCGGTCCATCCGGCTCGATTTACCTCGGCGGCTTGATCATGGGAAGTCCGGACGGCAGCACGCTGCACCTCGGAGACACGGCCATACCCATCGGTGCAGGCGACGAATTGAGGGGTGTCGTCGCCAGGTATGCACCGGACTGCACCGTAGAGGCCGCCTTCGATCTGGGAGCCGGCGCGGACCTTCGCCATCTACGCACGGACGGCGGGGGCTCCATCTTCGTCAATCACTTCATCCAGTTGCCTTCGGGCAAGCAGGGCATCGCGGTCAGCCGCCACGAGCCGAACGGCCAGCAGACATGGTTTCAACAGGTCCCGTTGCCCGGCTGGGCCTTTCAAAATGACCTCTCCGTGTTATCCGACGGAGACCTGATGCTCGCCGTCATGTATACTCTCGTCGATAACCCAATTTCGGGGTCCAAGGGGGACGTCCTGCTCGCACGCCTCTCCGGCGCGACCGGGGAGGTGATCTGGAGCAAGCCCATGGGCTCGCAGCTCGACGTCGGGGCGGTCGCGATCGAGACGGGCGCGGATGGAGACGTGTACGTCGCGGTGGAGTCGGGTCTGGACACGTTCTCCTTTTTCGGCGGCGCGAGCATATCGGCTCCGGACAGCCAGTTTCCGGAAAAAGATGTCTTTCTCGCCAAGATGTCGCCCGGGGGAGATGTTTCGTGGGCACTCGCCCTGGAGCAATACTCCCCCATGGAGACTCTCTCACGGCTCGCGGCCACGCCGGACGGGGGGGTGTGCCTCTTGGGGAGCGCGTTCGCCCCTTCGAGTCCCGGGGCGGGGTCGACAGTGGCGCTCGATTGCCTGGACGGGAGCGGCGGGCTGAAGTGGAACAAACAGTGGCTTTCCTACCTGTACTACCCCCCGCGCGGTGACATGGCCGTGGACGCGGAAGGCAACGTCACCGTCGTGGCCGACCTCGCCGCTCCGCTCATGGATTTCGGGGGTGGACCGCTGCCCTGGCAGGCGAACGAGCTCCTCCTCGCAAAGCTCGGCGAGGACGGCAAGCTGAAGGTCAGCAGGCCCGTCAAGTCGGTCGGTTTCCTGGCCGGCGCCTCGGGAGTCGCGGTCTACGGGGCGTACCACTTCAAGATTGACCTCGGGTGGGGAACGATGCCCGAAGCGCCGTCCGACTTCACAAATGGCTTCTTCGCGATGCTGACTCCGTAGCATGATGGTGCCATGACAACCGCCGTGAAGCGGCTTTGTTCAACAAGGGAAGACAGGAATGGGTAACCGTGGAGAATGGGCGGTGAAGCGAGGAACAGCGGTGATGGAACGCGGGTCAAGCACGGTGCCCCTGCGCCGGTTCTCGCCGTTTCTTCTCGCAGGCGTCCTCGGCGTGTTGGCGTGCAGCGGCACCGACTCGGGACCTTTGACGTCTGCCGATGTGGATGTGACCGCCGTTGCAGGCCGGTGGCGACTCGTCGAGATGGTCGGGGGGGACACATCTTACAGAATCGAAGGAGCAACGCAGGAGTTGCTGTTCGAGGGAGCCTTCGCAACCTGGACGACAGGAGACGACTTGTGCCGCGCAACTCACGCCCAAATTCCTGTCCAGCGGTCATCGACCGGTGGGCTCAAGCTCGTCATGAGCGCCGGTACGGAACAGTGTGTGCCCGCTTCTTGCGAACGCCGGTACACGGCAGTGCCCTTTGGCCCAACGACGGGGCAGCCGTGGGAGGGACGATCGGTCGTTTGCCCACTTCCACCCTCGGGCCCGAAGCCCGATTACAAAATCGTCAGAGCCACCGACGAGTTTATAGAGCTGCGCGGTCAGGGGACATGGTCGCTTCGCTTCGAAAGACGATAAATGGAGCGGCCATACGCCGTCACAATGTGCCGCCCAACGGCCGGTCGTTGGGCGGCCGGCGCGGTGTTCGACGAGCCATTACGGACGGCTATCTGGGGCTCTTGCTCCCAGACCTCCCAGCGTTTGTTGACGCCATCGTTCGCGCGTGCGCAGCGGCAGGTTCATCGTGGTGAAGGCTTAAAGTCCCTTGCGCCACGTGCCTCTTTAGGAATACTATACAGCCATGACCGTTCAAGCCATCACCGTGAGCCTGCCCAGCCCGCTGTACGAGCGGCTGGCTCGCCGCGCTCAGCGGACGCATCGGAGCGTCGAGGCTGAGCTCGTCGACGCTGTGGCCACCCTGCCCGATGAGCCCGACGAGTTGCCGGCGGA
>CAYTJL010000047.1:0-47013 GCA_964437785.1 uncultured Polyangiaceae bacterium | reverse complement strand
CCCGAGGCGCAGCTCGATCGCTTCTTCTTCAAGCTCAACGTGCCCTTCCCCGGCCGCGAGGAGCTCAACCAAATCTTGGAGCGCACGACCGGCGTCGAGGTGCCCGAGGTGAAGCCCGTGCTCGACAAAGAGCGGCTCCTCACGATGCAGCGCCTCATCCGCGAGGTGCCCATCGAGAAGCACGTGCAGGACTACGCGGTGCGCCTGCTCCAAGCCACGCACCCCACCGAGAAGGCCAGCCTCGACACCGTGCGCCGCTTCGTCAAGTTCGGCTCGTCGCCCCGCGGCGCGCAGGCGATCCTCCTCGCCTCCAAGATCCGCGCGCTCTTCGAGGGCCGCTTCTCCGCGTCGATCGACGACGTCCGCGCCTCGGCGCTGCCCGCGCTGCGCCACCGCGTGCTCCTCAACTTCGAAGGCGAGGCCGAGGGGGTCAAGACCGACGACATCATCGGAGAGATCTTGAAGAAGCTCCCCGAGACGCAGAAATAACGGGCCGCGCGCGCCATGGGAGTGCTCGACCTGTTCAAGCGCGCGGCGGCGCCCCTGTCGCGCCGCTTCTTGCCGTCGGTCGCCGAGGAGGACCTCTTCGACGACGAGTTCCAGCGCAAGCTCGACTACCTCGCGATGGTGAGCCGGCGCGTGTTCTCGGGCGCGATGCGCGCCGAGCGGCGCACCAAGAAGACGGGCTCCGGCGTCGAGTTCGCCGATCACCGCGACTACGCGCCCGGCGACGATTTTCGTTACCTCGACTGGCACGCGTACCAACGGTTCGATCGGCTCCTCATCCGCTTGTACGAGGAGGAGGAGGACCTCTCGATTTACTTCATCGTCGACACGTCGTCGTCGATGGGCTTCGGCGACGGCGACAAGCTCCGCCAAGCCAAGCGCCTCACCGCTGCGCTCGCGTACGTCGGCCTCGCCAACCTCGATCGCATCGCGATCGTGACGGCCACCGACGAGATCAGCGGGCGCATGCAGTCGACGCGCGGCAAGGCCCGCATCTTTCGGATCTTCCGCTTCCTGCGCGGCGTGCGCGCCGAGGGCCGCACCGATCTCGGCGAGGCCGTGAAGACCTTCGTCGCGCAGCACAAGCGGCGTGGCCTCGCCGTGCTCCTCACCGATCTCTTCGATCCGGCTGGGTTCGAGCGCGGCATCAACGCGCTCCGCTACAACAAGTTCGAGCCCTTCGTGATCCACCTCGTGGACCCGCGCGAGGCGCGCCCCGATCTGCGCGGCGACGTGCGCGTCTACGACTGCGAGACCGGCGACGAGCGCGAGGTCACGGTCACGGCCAAGGTGCTCGACAAGTATCAGCAAGCGTTCGACGAGTACCTCGACGAGGCCAAGCGCTTCTGCACCTCGCGCCAAGTGAGCTACTTCCGCGCCGACGTGAACGTCCCCTTCGATGAGCTGATCCTGCGGGTCTTCCGCCGGGGCGGCTTCCTCCGCTAGCCGCCATGCACTTCACCGGTGTCCCGATCGAGAGGCTCATCCAAGTCGGCGCGGCCGCAGGCGCCGTCGTGGTGGTCTTCTACATCCTCAAGCTCAAGCGCCGCCCCGTCGCGGTGCCGTTCTCGAAGATCTGGCAGCGCATCCTGCGCGACAAAGAGGCGACGAGCCTCTTCTCGCAGCTCAAGCGGCTGCTCTCGCTCCTGCTCCAGCTCGCGCTGCTCACGCTCCTGCTCCTCGCGCTCGGCGATCCGCGCACGGCCGCGAACCTCGTCGAGAGCCGCAACATCGTGGTGCTCATCGACGCGAGCGCGAGCATGCGCGCGACCGACGTGAAGCCCACGCGCCTCGACATGGCGCGCGAGCGCGTGCGCTCGATGGCCCGCGGCCTCTCGGGCACCGACCGCATGCTCATCGCGCAGATGGACGCCGCGGTCACGCCGCTCTCGACCATGACCGGCGAGATCGCCGACCTGGAGGCCGCGCTCACCACGCTCAAGCCGAGCGACGCCGCGGCCGATTTTCCGCGCGCGCTGCGCTTCGCCGCCGACACGCTGCGAGGCCTCTCGTCGCCCGAGGTGATCGTCGTCTCCGACGGCGCGCTCAGCGACGCGTCCGACGCCGCGGGCCCGGTGCGCCTCGGCGACGTGAAGCTCTCGTACGTGCCCGTCGGCAGCGGCAACAAGAACGCGGCGATCACCAACTTCTCCGTGCGGCGCTACCCGCTCGACAAGAGCCGCTACGAGGTGATGCTCGAGGTCACCAACACGAGCGAGGAGCCGATGGAGGTCGAGCTCTCGCTCCTCGGCGACGGGCAGATCACCGATCTGACGCGCCTCAAGCTCGGCCCCAAAGAGAAGCTCCCGCGCTTCTATCCGAACCTCTCGGGCGCCTCGAAGACGCTCGAAGCGCGGCTCGCGATGGCCGACGGGACGCACGACGATCTGCCCGCCGACGATCACGCGTACGCCCTGCTCCCCGAGCGCCGCCGCGCGCGCGTGCAGGTCGTGACGACCGGCAACATGTACCTGGAGGCCGCGCTCCTCCTCGACGAGTACCTCGACGTCGTCATGGTCGAGCCCGCCAAATACCCGGCGAAGGGCGTCTTCGACGTGACCATCTTCGACGGCGTGACGCCCGCGGTCGCGCCGCACTCGGGCAGCCTCTTTTACTTGAACCCGAGCGGCACCAACGTGCCGTTCGAGGTCGGCAAGCCCATCGAGGCCAACGCCAAGGACGGCGCCATCGGCTTCGACGAGCTCGACGCGAAGAGCCCGCTGCTCCGCTACACCGCGATGAGCGACGTGCAGATCGGGCGCGCGACGCCGCTCAAAGGCGAGAAGGAAGACAAGGTCGTCGCGCGGAGCTTCAAGGGCCCGCTGCTCATCCAAGGGCGCCGCGCGGGCGTCAAATTCGTGGCGCTGGGCTTCGACGTGCGCGAGAGCGATCTGCCGCTCCGCATCGCGTGGCCGCTCTTCTTGCTCAACACCATCAACGAGTTCGTCGAGGAAGACACGAGCTACATCTCGTCGTTCCGCACGGGATCGGTGTGGAGCATCCCCGCGTCGTCCGCGGCCGAGGCCGCCACCATCGAGATGCCCGACAAGACCACGCGCGTCGTGCCCATCAAGGACGGCCGCGCGGTGCTGCTCGGCCAAATCGCAGGGTTTTACACGGTCAAGACGGGCAACGCGCCCGAGGACACGTCCATGTTCGCCGCCAACCTCGCGGACCCGACCGAGAGCGCGATCAAGCCTGTCGAGAAGCTCTCGGTCGGCGATCGCACCGCGGGCGAGGTCGGCGAATTCAAGATCGGCGTACGCCGCGAGATGTGGATCTACCTCCTCATCGCGGTGCTCGTGGTGACCACCATCGAGTGGCTCACCTACCACCGGAGGGTGACCGTATGAGCCGTCGGATGCGCATCATCGCGTGGAGCATCACCTGCGCCGCGCTCCTCGGCCTGCTGGTTTGGGCGTACCGGCGCTACGTGCTCATGCACCCGGATCCGACGATCTCGTGGGTGCGCCACGGCATCAAATACGAGCTCTTGAACCCCAAGATGCTCGGCGCCGCGCTCGTCGCGCCGTGGTTCGTGGGCGTCCTCTCGCAGTCGCTCGCCGATCTGCCGTGGCCTCAGCGCGTGCTCTCCGTGATGCTCCGCATGGCGTTCGTCGCGCTCGTCGCGTTCGGGCTCGCGCGGCTCGCGCGCACGGCGACCACCGAGAAGGTCTGCACGGTGTACATGGTCGACGTCTCGGACTCGATCACCGACGAGGCGATCGCCGACGCGCGGGCCGAGATCGCGCGCGCGTTCGCCGAGCGGCCGAAGGACAGCGTGATCAAGGTCATCACGTTCGCGAAGAGGCCGCGCGTCATCGATCAAGACGACAAAAAGCCGAACGATCCGCCGCCCATCGATCGACACACCGACGGCAAGGGCCAGCGCGGCGAGCTCGGCGCGGGCAGTAACCTCCAGGCCGCGCTCCAGCTCGCGTACGGCCTTTATACGCCGGGGTATTTGAAGCGCGCGGTGCTCATCTCGGACGGCGTGCAGACCGACGGCGACGTGCTCGCGGAGGCGAACCGCGCCAAGGACTTCGGCATCAAGCTCTTCACGCGGCCGTACCGCAGGCCCGCGCCGCCCGAGGTCGCGCTGCGCGAGATGCGCATGCCCGATCGCGTGAAGGTCGGCGAGACCTTCGAGATCCACGCGGACATCTACGCGAGCCGCGCCACCAAGGCCAAGGCCAAGCTCTACCAAGGCGAGGCGCTGAACGGCCTCGAAGGGCTCAAGGACCTCGACCTCAAGGCGGGCCCGAACGACGTCATCTTCAAGAGCGTCGTGCGCATCGCGGGCCAGGTCACGTACCTGCTCGAGCTCGATCAGATCGCCGAGGACAAGTTCAAGGAGAACAACCGCTACGCCGTCACCATCGACGTGCCCGGACGGCCCGCGGTGCTCTACATCGAGGGCACGCCGCAGCACGCGGGGCCCTTCGCGAGCGCGCTCACCGCGCAGCAGCTCGAGGTCGACATGCGGCCCCCCGCGGGCTTCCCCGGCTCGCTCAAGGAGCTCGAGCGCTTCGACTTCATCGTGGTGTCGGACACGTCCAAGGAGGCGCTCTCGCTGCAAGCGCAGGAGCTCATCGAGCAGTACGTGCGCGACCTCGGCGGCGGCTTCCTCTTCGCGGGCGGCGAGGCGGGCTACGGGCTCGGCGGCTGGTACCACACGACCATCGAGCGGATCTTGCCCGTGCGCATGGACAACGAGCGCAAGAAGGACATGCCGAGCGTCGCGATGAGCCTCGTCATCGATCGATCTGGATCGATGACCGGCCTGCCGCTCGAGATGGCCAAGGCCGCCGCCAAGGCCACGGTGGGCATCCTCTCGCCCGACGATCTGGTCGAGGTGATCGCGTTCGACTCGTCGCCCGTGCGCTACGTGAAGATGCAGCCCGCGCGCAACCGCTCGCGCATCGGCTCCGAGATCGCGCGCATCCAGCCCGGCGGCGGCACCGAGATCTTCCCCGCGCTCGACGCCGCGTACCAAGACATGACCGTGACGCAGGCGCGCAAGAAACACGTCATTTTGCTCACGGACGGCCGCGCGCCGACGAACGGCATCCGCGACGTCGCCTCCGCGATGATCGCCGAGTCGATCACCATCACCACGGTCGGCCTCGGCGGCGACGTCGACGAGCAGCTCCTCAAGATGATCGCGGACGTGGGCGGCGGGCGCTTCCACGCGGTGCAGGACCCGAACAACCTGCCGCGCATCTTCACCAAAGAGACCGAGATGATCGCGCGCGCGGCCGCGGTCGAGGAGTGGTTCCAGGTGGGCCAGGTCGGCGACGCCGCGTTCCTCCGCGGCATCGACGTGCGCACCGCGCCGTATCTCCACGGCTACGTCTCGACCAAGATGAAGCCGCCGCCCGCGCAGGAGCTGCTCACGAGCGCGGACACGCAGGAGCCCATCCTCGCGCGGTGGCGCGTGGGCCTCGGCTGGACGCTCGCGTGGACGAGCGACGTCAAATCGCAGTGGGCCGTCGAGTGGCTCAAATGGCCGGGCTTCGAGAAGTTCTGGGGCCAGCTCGTGCACGAGCACATGCGCCAGAAGCACCGCCGCGAGCTCGACATGAAGGCCGAGATCGTAGGCGGCCAGCTCCACGCGTCGGTCGACGCGTTCGGCGCGGACGAGCGCTTCGAGAACAACCTCTCGTCGCAGCTCTACATCAGCGGGCCCGAGCCCCTGCCGCAAGGCTGCAAGTCCGACAAAGACTGCGGCGTGGGCACGTGCAACACGGGCTCGGGCGCGTGCACGCCCAAGATCGTCGACATGCGCCAGACCGCGCCGGGCCGCTACGAGGTCAACCTCGCGCTCGACAAATACGGCTCGTTCTTGCTGCGCGCCGAGCACCGCCGCGAGGACAAAGACGGCCAGCTCAAGCAGGTCGCCGTGAGCTACGGCCACGTGTCGAACCCCTACCCGCGCGAATACGCGAGCTTCGAGCCCGACATCCACACGATGGAGAAGGCCGCGAGCGCGGCCGGCGGCGCGATGGATCCTCCCACGGTGGCCGCGGTCTTCGACCCCTCGGGCGAGAAGGTCACCTTCCACGAGGAGCTGTGGCAGCGCTTCATTTACGCGGCGATCGTAGTCTTTTTGCTCGATCTGCTCGTGCGTCGCGTCCGCATCTTCGATCGCAAGTTCGTGCCTCGCGGCGGACCGAAGAGCCGCCGGGCCCCAGCCCTTTAGCAGCCCGCCGCGAGAGGGGGTTGGGAGGGGAAGGCTTTTCGGTTAGCCTCGAAGGAACTTCTGCTCGTCACCTCGTGAGCCCGAACCACCCCATCCTCTCGCGCTTGGATAGAGGAAGCCCGCTGCTCCTCAGCGCCGATCCGTCGTCGAGCCTCGCCTCGAACGGCGTCGAGATCACGCCCCCGTGCGCGATCGGCAGGCTGGTCCGCGAGCACCCGATCGCGATCTCGGAGCACTATCACCGCGAGATCGCGGCGGGCGTCGACGTGCTCTTCGCGCTCACGTCCGACACGATGCCGCGCGCGCTCGCGCAGATCGGGATGCCGTTTCGATCGGCCGCGCTCACGGGCACGGCCGTGGAGCTCGCGCTCGACGCCGCCGATCTCGCGCCCCGGCCCATCGTCGTCGCGGGCCTGCTCGGCAACACCGACGTCGCGCCCATGCCCTCGGAGCGCATGATCGAGGACCTCGGCGCGCACGCGCTCCGGCTCTCGGCCGCGGGCTGCGAGCTGCTCATCACGCGGGGCTTCGGCGGCGCCGCGACCGACCACGATCGCGAGCTCGCCCACGCCGCGAGGCGCGCGGCGATCGTCAGCGCGGCGACCACGCAGCTCCCTACGTGGGCCGTGCTCACCTTGAACGAAGCGGGCCGCACGTTCGACGGGACCTACGTCGAAGATTGCGCGCGCGAGGCCTCGGACGCGGGCGCGGACCTGGTCGTGCTGGAGGTCCCGTCGTTCGAGGCCGCCGAGCTCAGCTTCGAACGCGCGCACGCGTCGGGCCGTAAAATCAAGCTCGGAATCGCGGTCGGCGCTGCGGATCTCGGGCCCGAAGCGTGGGCCGCACACCACGCGAAGCTCATCGCAGCCGGGATCCGCGTCATGGGCGGCGGGCAGGGCACCACGACGCGGCACATCAAGGCGCTCTCGGCGCTGCTCCACGCGCACGATCGCGCCTCGTATTGGCCCAAGGCCGTTTGAGCGACGTCAAGGTAAAGAAGCCTAAATACGGGCGTAACGTCCTCGCGGTTTGGGGCCTCTTTGAGGTAGAGAGCAAACCATGGCCGAAGCGCTCCTCTCCTCGATCGACGATCTGCTCCGACCTTTCCACGACGCTGAGAAGCCGGTGGAGCAGCATCGCATCGGCGCCGAAGCCGAGAAATTTGGCGTCGACACCGAGACCGGCGCGCCCATCCCGTACGAAGGTGAGCGCAGCGTGCTCGCCGTGCTCGAAGCGTTGGCCGAGCGTCACGGGTGGAAGCCCGAGGCCGAGACACCGGGCGGTCCGCTCATCTCGCTGCTCCGCGCGGGCGCGTCGGTGACGCTGGAGCCGGGCGGCCAGCTCGAGCTGTCGGGCGCGCCGCTCGAAAGCGTGCACCAGATCTGCGGCGAGATGAGCGGGCATTTGGCCGAGCTGCGCGACATCTCGAACGAGCTCGGGCTCATGTGGCTCGGCGTCGGGTTCCATCCGCTCGCGTCGCAGGCGGAGCTGCCGTGGGTGCCCAAGCAGCGCTACGCGATCATGCGCGAGTACCTGCCGACGCGCGGGAAATATGGCCTCGACATGATGCGCCGCACGTGCACGGTGCAGGCGAACTTCGACTACACCGGCGAGGAGGACGCGATGCGAAAGGTGCGCGTCGCGCTGCGCCTCTCGCCGGTCGTGACGGCGATCTTCGCGAACTCGCCTTTTTACGAGGGCAAGCTCTTCGGCGGCAAGAGCTACCGCGCGCGCGTGTGGCTCAGCGTCGATCCCGGGCGGCAAGGCCTCGTCCCGAGCGTGCTCGATCACGGCACGCGCTACCTCGACTACATCGAGTGGGCGCTCGACGCGCCGATGTTCTTGATCAAGCGCGAGGGGCGCGTCGTCGCGAACACGGGCCAGACCTTCCGCAGCTTCATGAAGGACGGCTTCGACGGCCACAAGGCGACGCACAAAGACTGGGAGATGCACCTCAACACGCTCTTCCCCGAGGTGCGCCTCAAGAGGACCATCGAGGTGCGCGGCGCCGACTCGCTCCCCTCGAACCTCGTGTGCGCGCTGCCCGCGCTCTGGGCCGGCATCTTTTACGACGCGCGCGCGCTCGACGAGGCGATCGCGCTCACCGAAGATTTCCGCGCGGACGAGCTCGATCGGATCCGGCCCGAGATCGCCGAAAGAGGGCTCGGCGCGACGTTCCGCGGAGAGCCGCTCGCGGACCTCGCGGAGCGCGTGATCGACATCGCCGAGGGCGGGCTCTCGCGCCGCGCCAAGCTCAACAAGAATGGCAGGGACGAGCGCGTTCATCTCGCCAAGGTCGCGGCGCTCGTCGAGAAGGGCTATAGCCCGGCGGATGTGCTCGTGGAGGGGCTCAGCAACGACGACGCGGACCTCCGCCGTGAGATCTTGGCGCGCGCGCGTGTCTGATTTTCGCGATGGGGGGGCCTCGAAGGTCCCCCGCAGTCACGATGGCGGGACCTCAAAGGTCCCCCCAAACCCCCCCGGGCTGCACGTCGGTTGGATGATCGCGGGGCGCTCGGCATGAAGACGCTCCTCTACCTCGCCATCACGTTCTTGCTCGTGCTCCTGAACGGCTTCTTCGTAGCCGCGGAGTTCGCGCTCGTGAAGATCCGGCCGACGCGGCTCGAAGAGCTGGTGAAGGAGGGCGACGCGCGGGCCAAGCTCGTGCTGACGATGTCGCAGCAGATCCAGAGCTACCTCTCGTCGGCGCAGCTCGGGATCACGCTCGCTTCGCTCGGCCTCGGTTGGGTCGGCGAGCCCGCGGTGGCCGAGTGGCTGGAGACTCGGCTCAACGCGATCGGGATCTCGTCGCACCTCGGCGTGCACGCCATCGCCTTCGCGATCGCGTTCTTCTTCATCACGGCGCTGCACATGATCGTCGGCGAGATCGTGCCCAAATCGCTCGCGATCGAGCGCACCGAGCGCATCGCGCTCGCCTCGGCCGTCCCGATGCGGATCTTCTACCTCGTCGCGTGGCCGGTGAGCTTCGTGCTGAACGGCGCGGCCAACGTGGTGATGCGCGCGATCGGCCTCTCGCGCGTGCGTGAGGACGATCTGCTCCACACGTCGGACGAGCTCCGAATGCTGCTCGTGAAGAGCCCCGCGGGCCTCGATCCCGCGCTCCGATCGATGTTGGTGCGCATCTTCGATCTGCGGCGCCGCACCGCGCGGCACGTGATGACGTTGAGGAGCGAGACCGCCACGCTCCGCGCGGTCGACACGGTCGAGGACGCCGTAAAGGTGGTCGGCGAAGCGGGCTACTCACGCTATCCGGTGCTCGACGAGGGCGGCGCCGTGATCGGCTATCTGCACCTGCGCGACCTCTTCGACGTGATGGCCGGCCGGCGCAAGGCCAAGCGCGTGGCGGAGCTCATCCGCAAGCCGATCTACGCGCGCGAGGGCACCTCGGTCGAGCGGCTCCGGCGCGAGATGCAGGCCCGCCAGATCCCGGTCGCGATCGTGCGCTCCGAGGCCGGTGAGCTGGTCGGGCTCGTCACCATCGAAGATCTGCTCGAGGAGATCGTGGGCGAGATCCGCGACGAGAACGACGAGGAGGTCCCGCCGATGAACCGGCGCGGCGGCGGCATCCTGGAGGTCGACGGACGCTTGTTGCTCTCGGACTTGGAGCGCGACGCGAGCGTCACGCTGCGCCCCGAGGTGAAGAGCGTCGAGACCGTCGGCGGGTACGTCATCGCGAGGCTCGCGCGCCCGGCCGAGGTGGGCGAGCGCGTCGAGTGCGAGGGCCGCACGCTCGTCGTCACCGACGTGGCCGGGCGCCGGGTGCGCCGCGTGCGGATCGTGCCTGAAAATAAGGAGTGAACGTCACATCGGCGTGACGACGTTGATCGTCACGAAGACCTTGTTCATCGCGTCGACGGTCCAGATCTCGATCGGGCCGGGCGCCTCGCCGGTGCTCGGATCGAACTGGAGCGGGCCCGATGTGCCGTTGACGTCGATGGACATGCCGTTCGAGAGCGCGCCTTGCGCGGACTGCCACGTGGTCGGCAAGATGTCGGTGGACGCGCCGGCCGAGAGCTGGCCCAAGCCGAGCGCGACGTCGACGCCGTCGTATTTGTCGCCCTTCTGCCCAGCGGCCCACACGACGCCGTACGCTCCGACGTACGTCGCGTCGTACGCCTGCGCGAGGAACGAGAACTTGCTCGCGTCGATGCCAGGGAATTCAGCGGCCAAGTTGGTCGCGAACAAGTTGTAGACGGAGCCCGACGGGCTCGCGGGCGCGGTGCCCTTCATCTTGGCGATGAGCGCGTCGACCTCCATCGCGTGCGGCGTTTCGAGCAACGCCATCGCGTCTTTGGCGCCGTCGGTCGCGTATACGTCGGCGCTCGCGAGCGTGGTCTTGGCGAGCGACTCGAGCAACACGACGGCGTCGGGCCCGCGCAGCGGGATCAACAGCACGCCGGCTTGGCCGGGCGCGGGCAGGTTCGGCACCTCGGACACGGCCTTGGCGAAGATCGCGTCGAGCTCGGCCGGGTTCGTGAGCGCGGTGTCCTTGAACGGGTAGAGCTTGGTGACGCCGGTGCCCGTGCGCTGCGTCGCGACGACGTTCGCGAGGCCCTCGCCGTACGCGTCTTGCAAGTACACGATGGCGAGGTTCTGCGTGGCAGGGATGACGGCGGTCGCGAGCGCCTTGCCCTGCAACAGATCGCTCGGGCACGTGCGCCAAAAGAGGCCATTTTCCTGGTTCGGCGTGATGCGATCGTCGATGAGCGTGAGGTCGGGGCTCGTCGCCGACGGCGAGATGATCACGGTCGGGTAGCTCTTCTCTTTGAGGCGGTTGATGAGGCGGATCGAGTCCGACGACGAGAGCGGGCCGACCACGTACGGCACGCCGAGCTGACCCGCGAGGTAGTCGAGCGCCGCGTTGTTGAGCGGGATGCGATCGTCGCCCGTGGCCATGTTTCCCGGGTCGTTGTTGCAGAAGACGATGCCGAGCTTGCGCCCGTTGCTCATGCCGCCCTTGCGGTTGATCTCGCGCACCGCGAGGCGCACGGCCTGCGAGAGCCCGAGGTCGTTGGGCTCGTCGAGCGAGAAGATGCCGCCGATCACGAGCGGCGCGTCCGCGCCCGTCGCGGGCATGTCGAACAGCTCGGGCGGCTCGTAGATCTGATCGCAGTTCACCGCCTTGGGGAACGTCCCCGCGCACGCGCCGTCGACGCACACGCCTGCGCCCGTCGCTTTGCGACAGTCGTGCCCTGTCGTGCACCCCGCGGGCTCGGTGCAGAAGCCTTGATCGCACACGCTGCCGAGCCCGAAGGCCGCCGCGCATTGATCGTCGGTCGTGCAGTCGTCCCGCGAAACGTTGCCGAGCGAGCACCCGCCCGACACCCCGAGGCCCGTCACCGCCGCGACGAGCATCGCCGCCACCCCGTTGATCCAAGCTCTCATTGGCCGAGGATATCAGGGCGAGCAGCCGATTCGTGCGCCGGTCTTCTTCGCGGAGGTGGTCGCTTCGTCCAAGAGCTGCCCGAGCCGCTTTTTATCGGCTTCGGCGAGGCCCGGCGCAGCGGCGTCGGCGCGCAGGCGCTCCATCAGCTCGAGCTCGGTGTCGTAGAGCTTTTGCAGCTCGCGCGCCCTCTCGTCGAGATCGCGGCGCGACTCGGCGCGGCCGCGGATGAACGCGATGTCGTCCTTGAGCGCGTCGACAGGCCGCGGAGGCGCGCGGCGATAAAGGCCGCGGCAGCGATCTTTTCCGGGCCCGATGAGCATGTGCGCGTGCTTCTTCACGGCGTCCTCGGTCTTGTGGGACGACGCATCCGTGAACGCGAAGCGGTAGCGCACCACGGTCAAATCGTCGCTCGTCTTGAAGCCGGGGCCGTCTTTGTCCTCGTCTTTGGGCAACACCGACGCGTTGAGCGCCGCGATGAAGCACGCTTTAAAGGGGCTGAGGTCGCGCCCCTCGACGGGCTTGCTCCCGTGCGCGGGGGTGAGGCTCCGAATCTGCGCCGCCTTGATCTTCGAGGTCTTCGCGTCGACGAGGAAGTCGGCCTCGACGACGTACGCGCCGCGAAACTCCGCCGCTTCGAACTCCTTCTCCCAGCAGGCCACGACCTCGGGCAAGCGCTGCGGCCGCATCGCGTTGGCGAGCGACGAAGCGACGACCGGATCACCCGCGCAGCCCACGGCCCACACGGCGATGAGCGCGAGCGGCGCCACGACGGGCCGCTTCACTTGCCCTTGCCCTTCTTGTTCGCGGGCTTCTTCTCCTCGGGCGGGGGCTTGGCCTCCTCCGTGGGATTGGCGAGGACGGACGCGGTGATGGTCCCGTAATCCGGGTAAAGGCGGTTCTCCTCGCGGACGCCGGTGTACGCGATGGTCGTGGCGGCGCGCTCGGCGTCGAACGCACGCGCCATGTCGAGCCGCGCGCACGCGGTCCCGAGGCCGAGCGGGAGGCTCGCCGCGAGCACGCACGAGGACAAGAAGAAGGGCGGGCGCTTCATCGTGCTGCCGGCCCTCCCATTTTTTTCCGCGCGAGACTAGTCTCTTCCGCATTCTCGTGGAGACCCTCGCGGATCGCATCGCCCGGGATGGACCGATCAACGAGCTCGACGCGGTGGGCTGGGTCATCCGGCTCGCCAAGCGGCTCGAAGCGCTGCACGCGTTGGGGGTCGCGCACGGCAGCGTATCGGCCGCGTGCGTGCAGATCGCGAACATCGATCGGGGCGCGAAGGGATCGCTCGTCGATCTCCAGCGCATCAAGAGCTCGCTCGCGCATCACTCGCCCGAGCGCGTGATGGGCGGCGATCTCACGCCGGCCGACGACACGTGGGCCCTCGCGGTGACGCTCTACACCGCGCTCGCGGGCAAGCCCCCGTTCGAAGGCGCGAACGACGAAGAGACGCGCAGGCGCATCCTCGCGGCAGCGCCCTCGCCGCTCTCGGTCTACGACGTCGGCGACGACGATCTCCAGCACATCTTGGAGCGCGCGTTCGTGCGCGAGCTCGGCAAGCGCATGTCGACCGCGGGCGCGCTGCGCAAGGCGCTCGAAGATTGGCACCCCGATCCCGCGGTCGGCATGTTGCCTCCGATCGACGACGACGAGAGCACGGCCGACGACGAGGGCGCGGCCACCATCATGCGCCCCGCGCCCGCGACGTACCGAAAATCGATCCCCGTGCTCGCCGAAGAGGACGACGACGACGCGCGCACGGTCGCGCGCGAGTTCGTGATGCCCGGCGATCTCGCGGTCGGCGCGAAGCCGCGGCCGAGGCCCGCCGCGGGCCACGCCATGACCGGCCCAGGCGGCACGGCTCCGCTCGAGCCGGTGCGCGTGCCCAAGGTGTCGAGCGACGACGAGGACGACGACGACGACGCGCGCACGCGGATCCGCAACCCCGACGAAGACCTCGACGACGAGGACTCCAGCGACGTCCGCACGATCGCGCGCGAGTTCCCGATGGATATGATCAAGCCTCGTGGCGCGGCCGGCGCAGCGCCCAAGCCGCCTCCAGCGGCGGGTGCGCCGCCCGATGCGCTCGGGCCTCCGCGCGTCGAGCTCAACGTCCCCGCGGCTCCCGCGGCGCGCAAAGAACCGAACCCCGACGCGACGCTCGCGCTGCACGACGGGTTCGATCTCAGCGCGCTCCCACCGCTTCAAGGCTCCGCGCAGGCAGCTCCGCTCGCGCCCGCCCCCGAGCCCATGCCGCCCGCGATCCTCAACCTCGCGCCGCCGCCCGCGTTGCCACGTGAGCGCGAGACGCGGTGGTCGTTGGTGCTCATCGGCGCGCTCTTGCTGCTCCTCTTCGTCGCAGGCGGCGCCTTCGTGTTCCTGCACTTCAAGCTCAAGGCGATCGGCCGCTGACGTTCGCTAGAGGAGCTTGTTCATCGCGATGCCGTTGCCGCCGCGCGCGTATGCGCGCTCGATGGGCACCGTCGGGAGGAAGCCGGAAGCGCGAAAGAGCGCGCGGGCGCGCGTGTTGGTCTCGGCGGTGAGCAGCGTCATGGTGACCGCGCCGAGGCTCCGCGCGAGCGCCTCGGCCTCGCGGAGCAGGAACGATCCCACGCCGCGGCCTTCGCGATCGGGCCGCACGGCGATCGCGTCGAGGCGCGCGATCACAGGGCGATCCCAAGGCCCGAACGATCGCGCGAGCGCCTCGGTGGAGAGGACGAAGAAGCCCGCGCGCTGATCCGCGAGCTCGGCGATGCGCGCGTGCGACGTGGGATCGCGCAACATCGAGGCGGTCACGTGCGCGGGATAAAACGCGTACGCCGAGAAGACGCGGTCGCTCAACGCGTACAAAAAATCGTCGTCGAGCGCGGTCCTCGGCCGGATCGAGAGCGAGGTCGTCTTCGATCGCATGCACGAAATATCGCAGAGCGGAGCGCGCGCGAGAAGGCCCGCGGGTATACTCGCCGCGCCCGGACCCCGCATGCAGCTCATCGTCGTGCATCAAATCCTCATCGCCTCGGCGATCGCGCTCGCGGGGCTCTTCGGCCTGCGATCCGCGGTTTTGTTCGCGCGCGGCCAAGGCCCCTTGTACCTCGGGCTCGCGGTGGGCTCGTTCGTGGTGGCCGCCGCGCTCAGCGTGTACCTGCGCAAGGTGCGGGCGCGCTTCTTGGCGACGCGCGGCGCGCTCCCCAAACGAGGTTGATTCAGCGCCTCGCGGGCGGGATCAGGCGCGCGAGCGCGATCACGCGGAGCGCGACCGGGTGGGTCTCGTGGCCGTCGAGCGCGTGCTCGGCCTCGACCACCGCGCGCACCTTGAAGCGCCGCATGAGCGGGAGCTTCTGCGCCTCGTCCGCGAGCACGTACGCGGGCGCGGGCGAGCTCGATCCCATGTGCAGGAGCCCGCGGACGTGGACCTTCCCGAGCACCTCGCGCTTTTGGTAGAGCCGCTGCTCCAAGAGCGCGCGCTCGGTCTCGGTCTCCAGGTAACCCGGCGGCACCACGCGCTTGCCCTGCGCGAACGCTTCACGGATGCGCGACGTGAGCCCATCGGCGACGCCCGGCGAGCAGAGCAAGTTGGGCAGCGACAAAAATTCCTTCGCGGACTCGACCGTCGCCTTGAGCGCCTCGTCGTGACCCGCGAGCGGCGCGACCGTGGTCATCGTGGCCTTGAGCGTGGCGAGCTCGTCGAAGCACATCTCGAGATCGCCCGCGATGACGAGCAGCGGAGGCACGAACTTGCCGTCGTCGCGGACCGCGTCGTTGAGCGCCTCGGACAAGCCGTGCGTGTCGACCGCATCGGCGCGGCCGATGAGCTCGAACATCTCTTTGCGATCTTCGAGCTCCATCGGATCGTTCGCGAGCGCGGGATCGTCGAGGTCCGGGTCGGGCGGCCGCGCGGCGAGCTCGCGCCACAACGTGCGCCAGCGCTCGGTGCGCCGCGCGCGCGGGAGGCACGCCGGATCGAAGAACAAAAGGCGGATCGCGTCGCGCGGTTCGAGCCGCAGCGACGGCCGGATCTGCGGCGCGGGCACCGCCACGGGCGCAGCCGCGGGCGCGATGGGCACCTTGGGCGCGATCAGCGCGCTCATGTCGGGCTTGGCGCTCGCGCTCGATTCGGGTCGCGCGCTCGCCCACGGCGAGGTCACGGCGCCCAGCGGAGCGGCGGCCCCTCCGCGCTTGTCGATCGACGCGACGAGCGAAGGCGGGAGCACCGGCGGCGGGAGCGCGCCGGGCTGCGGCGACGCGAACGGCGTCGCGGCGGCGATCGGCGCAGGCGGCGCGATCGGCGCAGGCGGCGCGATCGGCGCAGGCGGCGCGATCGGCGCAGATGCGGGCGGAGCGGCCTTGGGCAGAGGACCAAAGCTCTGCGCGTCGTGGCGCGGAGGCGCCGTGAGAGGAGGCAACGGCGGCGCGGCGGGCGGTGGAAGCGGCGCGGGGTTTCGAAACGGCAGGCCGCCGCCCGGGGTCGGTCGCTCTTCGGCCGTTGTGCGGAACGGCAAGCCGCCCCCGGAGTGCGCGCCGCGATCGTCCTGCGAATGGGCCGGCGCGCGCGCGGCGAACGGGAGCGTCGGGCCGGTCAGCTCTTGCAACATGCCGACGGTGATGGTCCCGGTCATCTCCGCGTCGGGGGTGCGCGCTGGGGGTGTGGGGACCGGCTTGCGCTCCGGGGGCTTGGGCACGGGCGATTCGCGCTCGTAGCGCGGCCCTTCGTTGACGGTGGGCTCGTCGCGGATGAGGGGCGCTCCGTGCATGGGCACGCGCGCGCCGAGATCGACCGACGGCGGAGGCTCACGCGGCGCGAGCCTCTCGACGTCGCTCCACGCGAGCTTTTGCCCGGGCTTCTCCATCGCGATGAGCACGCGGCCCGCCTCGTCGCGGTGCGTGAGCGCGATCTGACCTCGCCACGTCGCCGTGCAGATCGCGCGAACGGTCTCGATCCAAAGCAGATCGCAGCGCATCGCGACGGGCTGCGGCTCGCCGTTCCTCCGGTCCACGAACGCGCGCGGATGGATCCCGGGCAAGCTCGTCACGAGCCGCGTGTGCTCCGGGTGCAGGTGCTCGAGCATGATGGGCTCGTTGTCGCGCAGCTCGCGGAGCTGTTGATCGCGCGGCGCAGCGTTGAAGTAGCCCGCGTCCACGTCTTCGGGGAGCGGGCCCACGTTCCAATCGTCGTGCGACCAGCTCGATGCGTGGCGCCCCAAGCGCTCCGCGCGCTCCGGCCAGCCCGGCGCGATCGGGCCTACGCCGATGGGCGCGATGTCGGTGGGCTTGACCAAGCGCGTGCCGGGCGGCTGCAGGTTGGGGAGCGCGACGTTGCCGTACACGTCGCCTCGATCCATCGGCATGCCCACGGGGTTCCACGTCCCTGGGCCGCCCGCCGCGCGCTCGTAGATGAGCGGCATCTTTTGAAAAGGCGCGCCTTCGCGCAGCGTGCCGTCCGCGATCATGGTCCTGTCGCACATGAGCTCGATCGCTTTGTTCACGTCGCCGACCGTGAGCCTCGCGACGATCGAGCGCTTCGGGCTTCCGGCCGGGGCGAACGCGTTGCCGGCCAAGACAACGTCGGCGCGGAGCTTGATCGGCGCGAGATCCGAGGGCGCATAGAGGCTCTGCACGTCCTCGCTCCACGGGCGATCCACCTCGTTGAGCGGCTCCTGGTCCGGCGCGAGCGGGCACTCGATCGGCTCCAAACGGAAGGTCGCTTTGCAGACGAACGTGAAGGTCCACGAGCCGGCGCGCGGCTGCCACAAGAGGGCCGCCACGGGGAGCTGCGAGAGGGACACCGCCAACATCGTGGGCCGATGGTAGCCGCGTTCTCATGGTTTTTGGACAACGAGCCGCTGCAAACCTGTACTAAAAGCCGGGGTATGTGCCTCTTCTGCAAGATCGCCGAAAAACAGATCCCCTCGCGTGTGCTCTTCGAGACCGATGACGTGTTGGCGTTCCACGACATCAACCCGGCCGCGCCCAAGCACGTGTTGGTCATCCCCAAGAAGCACATGACGAGCTTGGACGACGCCGCGCCCGAGGACGAGGCGCTCCTCGGCAAGCTGCTGCTCGGCGCGCAGCGCGCGGCGCGTGAGCTGGGCCTGCCCGCCACGGGGTTTCGAACGGTGATCAACACCGGCGCCAACGCGGGCCAGAGCGTCTTTCACATTCACGTGCACGTGCTCGGCGGGCGACCGCTCGCGTGGCCTCCGGGCTGAACGAGCGCGGCTCAGCGCACGCCGGCCGCGGCGTCGATCGCGCGGTCGATCCACTCACGCTCGGCCGTTGTGCCGGCAGGATCGCGATCGAGCGCGACGTGGAGCGGCCTCGGCGCCTGCGGGTGGAGCGCGCGCAGCCACACCGACGTGATGACGCCCGCGCGCTCCCGCGCGCCGAGGTACAGCGAGAACAAATCGGGCCCCACCGCGCGACGCGGACACGGGCGCACCACGAGCTCCGCGCCCGACGGCAAACGCGCGGTGAACCCCGCCACGAGATGATCGACCGGATCGCGCCACGGATCGGGTGAGCCCCATGCGCCCTCGGCGATCCACGACGCGAGCGTCGTTTGATCGAGCGGCGGCGCGCCCTCACCGAACGGAGGCACGAGGCCGCGCGCACGGATCGCCTCGGCGACGGACGCGAGCGTCGCGTCGCCCCGCGCGTGGAGGAGCGACGAGGCCGCGTCGAGCACGGGACGATCGGGCAGCGCCCGCGGAGGCGCGCGCGGAGGATCGCGTTCGGGCAGCAAATTCCCCGGGTTCATCACGTTCGAAGGATCGAGCGCGCGACGGAGCGCGCGGACCATGTCGACGCCGAGGCCGAGCTCCGCGCCGAGCTTGGGCGCCTTGCTGCGGCCCACGCCGTGATGATGCGAGAGCGTGCCGCCCGCGCGGATGGCGGCGTCGAGCGCGTCTCGCCAGGCGGCGTCGTACGTGGCCTCGGCCTCGGCGACGCTCGGCGCGCTGCCCGCGAACGTGAAGTAAATGCTGCACCCGTCGGGGTACGCGTGCGAGAGGTGCGCCATCACGAAGACGCGCTTGCCGAGCGCGGCGCGGACGTCGCGGTAGAGCGCGGCGAGCGCGGACCACGGCGCCGCGACCTCCATGGTGTCGGCGAACGTGCCCGCCATGAACATGGGCGCTTGCCTGTAGCTCACGCTGTAGCGGTGCGCGAGCCAGTGGCGCGCGGGCTCTTCGCCCAGCGATTTGGCGCCTTGTTGCGACGCGATCGCCTGCGCGCGATCGAGATCCGCGCGCGCGTGCTCGGCCGTGCCTTCGAAGACGAGCACCAGCGTGGAGCCGCGCAGCACGCGATCGCCGAGCACGTCGATGGCCTCGTTCAAGAGATGCGGCGCGCGGAGGATGCCGCGGAGCACGGCCGCGCCCCTGCCCGGAGCTTTGGGGCCGCTCTTCTCCGCGTGCGCGTCGCCGCGCTTGCGCGCGCGCCGCACCGAGCCCATGCGCGCCATGAACGAGTCGAACGGATCGTAGAGGCGCGCGACCGCGGGCCGGATCCCCGCCTGAAACATCGCGCGCATCGCCGACCAGCCGGCCTCGATCGATCGGAAGCTGAAGGCGCCGAACGCGCGCTCTCGCGGCGCCGGATGGAGCCGCAGCGCGACGCTCGTGACGACGCCGAGCGTGCCCTCGCTGCCGATGATGAGCGGCGTGAGATCGGGCCCGTGCACGCGGCGATTCAGCGTGATGACGTCGCCGCGGCCGTCGACCATCTCGAGCGCCGCGACCATGTCCTCGATCTTCCCGTAGAGCCCCGAGCATTGGCCCGCGCCGCGCGCCGCGACCCAGCCGCCCGCCGTGGAGCACACGATCGACGAGGGGAAGTGGCCGATGGTGAAGCCCTCGCGGCCCATGTCCTCTTCGAGCCTGATGCCGAGCGCGCCGGCCTCGACGTCGAGCAGCGGCGCGTCGCGATCGAGCTTGCGCACGCGGTTCATGCGCTTGAGGTCCATCACGATCGTGCGGTCGTTCGGCAAGATACCGCCGCACACGCCGGAGCCCGCGCCGAACGGCGCGAGCGCGAGCCCCTCGGACGCGGCGAAGCGGACGATCTTCGCGACGTCCTCGGTCGATTCGGGCCACGCGATGAGCGCGGGCGCGTGCTCGGCGACGCGTCCCTCGGTGACCGCGAGGTGGTGCTTGGGCCAGAGATCACGCGCGTACGCGACGCGATCCGGGCCTGTGCTGCTCTTGGTGATCGCCGGGAGCGCCTGCTCGAACGCGCGCGCGATGGTCATGGCTCACGAGCGCTCGGCGAGCACGATGATCCGCGGCGACTCGGACCCGAAGAACACGCCCGGGTGCGCCGGGTGACCCGTCACCTCGACGACCTTGAAGCCGCACTCGTGGAGCATCTTGCCGAGCTCGTGCAGCCCATAGAGGCGGATCGCGTAGTCGCACTCTTTGGAGCGGCCGTCCTCGAACATGACGGTGCGCTTCACGCGCAGGCGGCTCGCGAAGAAGTCGACGAACATCTCGTCCATGCACACGCACCCCTCGCCCTCGAACCACACGAGGCTCGGCTGTCGCGGCGCGATGTAGTCGCGGTTCGCCACGTCGAGCAGGAGCTGTCCGCCCTTGCGGAGCGCGCGGTGGATGCGGCCCAAGACGTCGAGGTTCTTGTCGTCGTCGAAATAGCCGAAGGTCGTCGACCAGCAATAGACGCCGTCGAACGTCTCCTCGAAGGCCATCTCGCGCATGTCGCCGTGGAGGAAGTTGAGCTTCTGCTCGCGGCTCTGCGCCTCGTCGGCGGCGCGCGCGAGCATCGCGAGCGAGAGGTCGTAGCCCACCACGCTGTAGCCGCGGCTCGCGAGCTCGACCGCATGAACGCCCGCGCCGCAGCCCAAATCGAGGATGACCGCGCCCTGCTCCAGCCCGAGGCGCTCCTCGATGAAGTTGCACTCGCGGAGCATGGACTTGGTGTCGGGCCGGTCCATGGTGCGGAGGTAGTCGTCGCTGAAGATCTCTTCCCACCAGGGCTTTTGACGCTTCTTGAGCGACAGCGGGTCGAGCGTCGCCGCGGCGGGCGCGGAGGCCGGCGCGGTCGCGGCAGGCGCGGAGGCCGGCTGCACCGAAGGCGGCGCGCCGTCACGCTTGGGCGGAGGCGGCGGCTTCGGCGGCGCGGCCGTCGGCTTGGAGACATCGGAGACGCGATCCTCGGGCTCGATCTCTTCGAGTGAATCGAGCTCCTCTCGCGGCGCATCGTCGGCCGGCGCGGCGTCGACCGGCACCTCGGGCTCCGACTCGGGCTCGACGTCGACCTCGACCGGCACCTCGGGCGGCGGGATCGGCGGCGCAGGCTTCGCGTCGTGAGGGAGCGGCAGCGTCGTCGTGAGCGCTGCGAGCGAGCTCGGCTTCGCGACGGCGCCGCCATCCTCGGGCACGGGCAACGTCGCGGACAGCGCGGCGACCCCGGGCGCAGGCGTCGGAGGAGGAGGGGGCGGCGGCGATGCGAGCGACGACGGCGGCGAGACGAGCGTCGTCGCGAGCGGCGACGGCGGGAGCGGTGACGACAGCGAAGGAGGCGCCGTTGGAGGTGGTGATGCGAGCGACGACGGCGGTGAGACGAGCGTGGTCGCCGCGGGCGGCGGAGGCGGCGGCGTCCCGAGCGACGACGGCGGCGAAACGAGCGTGGCGGCCGCGGGCGGGGGCGGCGGAGGCCGAGGCGGCGGAGGCGGCGGAACGACCTCGACCTCTTCGACGGCTTCGACCTCTTCGACGTCGCTCGTCGGCGCGCTCGGCGGAGGCGGCGGCGCGGCGAGCGCGGGAGGCGGCGGCGCGGCGAACGAGGGCCCTTCTGCTTTGGTGACGGCGCTCTCCGCATCGGCGGGAGGAGGCGGCGGCACCGTGCCGATGTTGATGATCCGCATCGGCCGGATCACCTCGCCGACGTCATCGGCCGGGGGTGTGGAGGCCGCCGTGGGAGGCAGCGCCGCGGGCGGCGGGAGGTGCTGGAGGATGGCGTCAGCCGCGGGCGGCGCGGGGCTTGGCGCAGGCGGCGCAGCGGCGACAGGCGCGATCTTGACCGGAGGAGGCTCGGGCGACGTCTCGACCTTAGGCCGCGAAGGGACGTTGTCGTCCGGGATTTTGAAGGTCTTTCGTGACTTGCGCCGCGCGGGGTTCCCGTCTTTGCCCTCGGACGCGGGAGGCATCGGATCCGAAGCGGGCTGTTGCGCTTTGTCGGCCGCGGCCACCGCAGGCGCGGCGGGCGCGCTTGGCCGAGCCGGCTCCGGCGGATCGTCCCAACCCGAGTCTTCGTCGACAGGCGGGCGGCGCACCGTGGGCGCGGCGTCCTCGACCTCGGGGCCCTTGGGCGTCGATGCGCTCATCCGTCGGCCTCTCCGATGGGCTCACCCATCCGGATCTTGGAAGAAACAGGCATTTTCCACCGAGGTGCGGCGCCCTTCTCCACGAAGATCACCGCGGTCGATCCAAGGTGGAAGATCCCGATCTCGCCCCCGCGCTCGATCGGCGCGCTGGGGGAGATCACGTGCACGCCCAGGGGGACGTCGTGCCCTTCGACGACGCTCACCGTGATGCGCCCGACGATCATCGCGCCCACCATCACTACGGTGACGAGCCCGCGATCCGGCGTCTCGATCACGATCGCGACCCGCCGGTTGCGCGCGAAGAGACCCGGGATGTGCCGCTCACCGATCGCGTTGACCGGATAGAGCTCGCCCGGCATCGAGCGCACCGTCGTGATCGAGCCGGCGACCGGCGAATGGACGCGGTGATAGTCGCGCGGCGACAAGTACACGATCGCGTACTGTCCGCCCTCGTAGCGCTTGGCCTCGGCGGCGTCCCCGAGCAGATCGGCGGCGACGTACTCGCGGCCTTTGATCTGGAGATTGCCGCCCGGATACACGGGGCCCAGGTCTTCGAGGCGACCATCGGCCGGGCTCACGATCACGTTCGGGCTCGGGTCGATCGGCCTCGCTCCCTCGCGCAGCCTCCGCGTGAAGAACGCGTCGAAGCTCGGGTAGCCGCCGTCGGGCGACACGGCCTCGCCGACGTCGATGCCGTACGCGCGCGCATAGATCTCCACCACGGTCCCCGCAATGGAGGGGTGGAGAGGCGCATCGCAGAGGCGCCCGACGGCGCGGGTAATGCGCTCGCGCGGGAGCACACGAAGGATCTGGGCAGCAGCGTAGGTAGCGACTGTCATCGAAGAAAACCCGAATCGGCCCGCATGCTAGAGCACCGAACAAGTTGAATCACGAGGAAAAACCTCAGCGCGTCGCCCCGGTCCAGCGCGTCACCTTCCATGCCCCGCGCTCCTCGTGCTCCTCCCGTGTGTCTGCGCTTCGTTTTGGATCGACCCGCCGCAAAGGATCGCTCCATTTCGGTGCAGTCTTCGACCCCGGCGCGACACGATCACAAAAATAAGGACTTTTGCAGCGTAATCCGCGCGGCACGGCCTTCGCTAAAGCGTGGGGTGCGCGGTGCTCGGGCGGTCGGGCCGAGAGCACCGAAGGAGGCGAGCCATGCGAATCAAATTCTGGGGAGTCCGGGGCAGCATCGCATCGCCGGGACCGGAGACGGCCGGCGTCGGCGGCAACACGAGCTGCGTTGAGCTTCACCTCGGCACGGCGAGGATCGTCTTCGACGCAGGGACGGGCATCCGCAAGCTCGGCGACGCGATGCTCGCCGAGGGGTCGAGCGAGGCCACCATCCTCCTCTCGCACCTTCATTGGGATCACATCCAGGGCCTGCCGTTCTTCGTGCCCGCGTACCTGCCCTCGACCAAGCTCGAGATCGTGGGCTCGGCGCACGGCGTGAGCTCGCTCGGCGACGCGCTCGCGCGCCAGATGTCGGCGCCCGTGTTCCCGGTGCGGCACGAGGATCTCGGCGCGCAGATCGCGCTCCGCGAGGTGAAGGCAGGCCAATCGTTCGAGGTGGCCGGCGCCCGCGTCCGCACGGCCAAGCTCAATCATCCGGGCGGCGTGCTCGCGTACCGCGTCGAGCACGAGGGCCGCTCGGTCGTGTACGCGACGGACACCGAGCATTACGCGTGCGTCGATCCGGTGCTCAAGACGCTGGCCGAGGGCGCGGACGTGCTCATCTACGACGCGCAATACACGCCCGAGGAGTACAGCGGCGCGTCGGGCCGATCGCGCGTGGGCTGGGGCCACTCGACGTACGTCGCGGCGGCCGAGATCGCGAGGGCCGCGGGCGTGCGCAAGCTCGTGCTCTTCCACCACGATCCGCAGCGCACGGACGCGGGCGTGGCCGACGTGGAGCGCCGCACGCGCGAGCTGTTCGCGCAGACCATCGCCGCGCGCGAGGGCCTCTCGATCCGCCTCGACGTGCCGCGCGGCGGGCTCGAGATCGAAGGCGCGAAGAGCAGCCGGGGACGCGACCTCGCGATGCAGGCGGTCTGAGCTTCATGGAGCTCACCGCAACGCGGGAGCCGCGGGGCACGTGCGACGCAGCGACCTCTTGGCGCGTGACGCAGCTGAGCGAGGTCTCTATGCTGGACGCCTCGCCGCTCTCCATGTCGCGCCTCTCTTTGCTCGTCGACTTGGCCTCGCTCCTCGCGCGCGAGGTCGACTTCGATCAGATCCTCGGGACCGCGTGCGAGCGGCTCGCCAAGACGCTGCGCGCGGACCGCGCGACCATCTGGCTCGTCGACGCCGAGCGCGAAGATCTCGTCACCCGCGTCGCCCTCCTCCCCGAGCTGCCCGAGCTGCGGCAGCCGCTCGATCGCGGGATCGCAGGCTACGTCGCGCGCACCGGCGAGGTGGTCCGCGTCGGCGACGCGTCGCGCGACAGCCGCTTCGATCCGAGCGCCGATCGCGCGACCGGCTACACCACCCGATCGATGATCGTCGCGCCCATCCGCGAGGAGGCGCGCGCGCCCATCCGCGGCGTCATCCAGCTGCTGAACCGCGAGGAGGGCCCGTTCGACGAAGAGGACGAGCGCTACCTCGTCGCGCTCGCGACGCAGCTCGCGCGCGCGCTGTCGCTCACCACGCTGCGGCCCGCTGCGGGCGGCGGGCCGGGCCTCGTGTTGCAAGGCCCGTACAACCGCATCCTCGGGCGGAGCGCGCTCAAGGAGGTGTACGAGCGCGTGCAGCTCGCGGCGCAGACCGACGCGACGGTGCTCCTGCGCGGCGAGACCGGGACGGGCAAAGGGCTCTTCGCGCGCGCGATCCACGTCAACTCGCGGCGCCAAGCGCGGCCCTTCGTGACGGTCGATTGCACGACGCTGCCCGCGCAGCTCGTCGAGAGCGAGCTGTTCGGCCACGAGCGCGGCGCGTTCACGGGCGCCGATCGGCGCGTGCCCGGCAAGGTCGAGCAGGCCGAGGGCGGCACGTTGTTCCTCGACGAGCTCGGCGATCTGCCGCCCGACATCCAAGGCAAGCTCCTGCGCTTCCTTCAAGAGCGCACGTTCGAGCGCGTGGGCGGCCGGCAGACGCTCACCGCGGACGTCCGCATCGTGTGCGCGACGCACCGCGACCTCGAACAAGCCGTCGAGAGCGGCAAGTTCCGGCAGGATTTGTACTACCGCGTGCGCGTCGTCGAGATCGAGCTGCCCCCGCTCCGCGATCGCGGCCCCGACGAGATCGAAGCGCTCGCGCGGCATTTCGCCGAGCAGTTCGCCACGCGGTACAGCCGCCCGCCGCCGTCGTTCACGCTGGAGGCGCTCGCGGTCATCCGAACGCATCCGTTCCCGGGAAACGTGCGTGAGCTGGAGCACTGGATCGAGAGCGCTGTCGCGCTCTCCCCGGACGGACGCGTCACGCGCGCGCTCTTGCCCGGACGGAGAGCGGCCACGGGAGAGATCCCGATCATCAAGCTCACCGACGAGAACAACGTCACGATTCCGCTTGGTTTGTCGCTCGAAGAGGCGAGCCGCCGCTACATCGACGCGACGGTCAGAGCGTGCGACGGCAACAAGACAGAAGCTGCCAAACGCCTCGGGATCGGACGGAACACGCTCGGACGATCGCTCGTAAAAAAGTGACCTCGGGGCACTCCTCCAAATGGGGATCGGTGCGCGTGTAGAGCTTCAAAAGAAGGGCGATCCCGAGTAACGTCAGGCCTCTATGTCCGCCACGACCGGCAGGACCCGGATCGCCAACGTGCCGCCTTGTGTCCTCGCGATCGCGTGCGACCCCGAGGTGCTACGGCGCGTCCACGACGTTGCCTCGACCACGGGCGCTGCGCTCAGGACCGCGACCCTCACCGACGCCGCCACGGTCGCGGCCGAGCGAAGGCCCCTCGTCATGGTGATCGAAGAGGCGGTCTACGCCTTCGATCCGAACGAGATCATGTTGCTCGCGCGCGACGTGCAGAGCTCGCTCGTCGTCCTCGAGGACGGGACCACCGCCACCGAATTGGAAGGCCGCATCAAGGTCGGCATCGCCCGCGCGCTCCAGCGGCGCGACGACAAAGGGCTCAACACGGGCCGATACACCATCATCGGCGAGGGCGAAGAAGAGGCCCCGCTCTCGTCGGCTGGGCGCTGATTCGCACGAGGATCTGCCCTCGAATGCGTGAAGCCGCTACATTCGGAGCCATGTCGCATTGCTCGCAGTGCGGGAACGAGCTGCCGAGCGGCGCCGCCGCTTGCCCGTTCTGCGGCGCCTTGACGGGCGCGAAGGCCAAAGCTCCGGGCAAGACCTTGCTCGGCGTCTCGGCCGAGGACATCGCCGAGGCCAAACGGATCGCCGCGCGCGCCGCCGAGCAGCTCGCTCCCAAAGGCGCGGCGCCCGCCCCCGCGGCCGAGGCCGATCCCAAACACGCGATCAACAAAGCGAGCCGCACGATCGTCGGCATGCCTTCGAGCGCCGTGATCGCAGGCGGCTTCGAGGCGCCCGTCGCGCAGCAAGCGCGCGGCGCGAGCGGCACGCTCGTCGGCGTGACCACGGCGCAGCTCGGGACGCGCATCGAGAACCTCGCCAAACCAGCCGGATCCGGCGGCGCGAGCGGCACGCTGCTCGGCGTCGCGAGGCCGGGCATCGCGCCGCTCTCGCCCGGGGTCGAACGCGAAGAAGAGGGGCCGACGCTCGTGATGCCGCCGCGCAACGCCGCGCCGCCGATCGCGCCCGCCGGCGAGCTCGGCGCGACGATCGCGCCCGCGATCGGGAGGCCGATCCCTGCGCCTCCCTCGTCCGCGGGCAAAGCGGCGTGGGGCGCGCAGCGGCAGCGGATCCCGAGGATGGAGCGCGCGCCCCGATCCAAGCCCCGCCCCAAGCCCGAAGAGAAGCCCTCGCGACGCGCGCTCGCGTTGCTCATCACGTCCGGCTCCCTCGCGCTCGTCGCGGTGCTCGTCGCGCTCTTGTGGCCGAGCCCTCCGCCGCTCACCGCGAGGCCGCGCGCCGACGCGTCGGGCCGCGAAGCCGTCGAGCTCACGTGCGCGAGCTGCCCGAACGGAACCAAAGTGAGCGTGGGCGCCGCCGTCGCGACCATCGCGTCGTCCTCGGCGATCGTGCCGCTGCCTTCGGAGCTGGTCGTCGGCGACAACCGCCTCAAGGTCGCGATCGATCGGCCCGACAACGGCCGCGACGAGACCGTGGGCGTCCTCGTCCACGTCGCGTATCGCATCCGGCCCGATCTGGCCCCGCTCCAAGGCGAAAAGCCGGGCTTTCAGATCATCGCCGAGGCCACGAAGGGCACCTCGATCACGCTCGACGACAAGCCGCTCTCGCTCGCGTCGGGCCGCGCCGTCGAGACCATCGACGTCACCGACGCGATCACCGGCGACGCCGAAGAGGTCAAGACGCTGAGCCGCAAGCTCTCGTACGTGGTGACGCCCTCCTCGGGATCACCCGAGAAGGGCGCCGTGAACGTGTCGGTCGGCGTCGTGCCGCTCCACCTCGACGCGCCGGGGCCGCACGTGGTCATCGAAGGATCGAGCTTCGTGCTCGCGGGCCGCACCATGAAGGGCGCCGAGATCCTCGCCGCGGGCAGGCCCATCCAAGTGAGCGCCGAGGGCACCTTCGCGCAGGTGATGAACGTGTCCGCCATCGGCTCCACGCAGATCGACGTGCGCGCCAAGATCACCGGCATGGCCCCGCGCATCGTGCCGATCCGCGTGCGCCGCGTGGACAAGCTCGAGACCGCCGCGCGCGAGTTTGCGTCCGAATCGCCGCTCAACTGGGCCGATCTCGCGAAGAGCGCGGCCTCGTCGATCGGCAAGGCCGTCGCGATCACGGGCGAGATCTCGGAGGTGCGCAGGCAGGGCTACATGACGGTGCTGCTCCTCGACGCGCCCGCGTCCGCCGCCTGCAAAGAGGGCTGCACCGTGCGCCTCGCCTACGGCGTGGAGAACGCGGTCAAGCGCGGCGACACGCTCCGCGTCTTCGGTCACCTCGCGCGGATGGTCGCCGTCCCGGGGCGCGCAGAGATCCCTGAAATCGAGGTTGATTTCGCGATCCCGCAGGGGCGTCGATGAGCGAGCCCCAGCGCGGAGGCGCGCCCAACCTCGCGACGACGCTGCCCTCGCCCGATACCGGCGCGAGCGCCACGCTGCCCTCACACGGCGCCGGCGCGAGCACCACGCTGCCCGTCGTGAGCGCGCCGCCCGCGACGCCGATCCAAGGCACGCCCGGCAAAGCGCCGGCCCCGGAGCCAGCGTCCGGCCCGCCCACCGCGATCATCCAGGTGACCGGCAACGAGTGCCCGAGCTGCCGCAGGGCCAACCACCCGGGCGTCACGCGGTGCGCGTTCTGCGGCGCGTCGCTCGACCTCGGCGAGACGCTCGATCCGTCGGCGCCCAACACCGTCGCGCAGGGCACGCCGCTCTCGCTCCAAGGCGCGAGCCTCAACATCCCGATCGAGCCCGATCCGAAGAGCGCCAAGTCGTTCGCGTCCGCGTCGTTCGCGTCCGCGCGATCAGTGCCGGTGTCGATCGGGAGCGAGCCGCCGCCGCCCATGAGCACGCGATCGTTGAGCCGCGTCTCCGACAGCTTCGACGAGCTGTCGACCGCGCCGATCGCCGACCCGCTCATCGGCGTGGTGGTGGCCGATCGCTACCGCATCTTGGAGCCGCTCGGCCGCGGCGGCATGGGCATCGTCTACAAGGTCGAGCACGTCCGCATCGGCAAGCTGCTCGCCATGAAGCTCCTCACGGGCGAGCTGTCGCGCAACCCCGACGTGGTCCGCCGCTTCAAGCAGGAGGCGCTCACCGCCTCGAAGCTGTCGAGCCCCAACACGGTGCAGGTCTTCGACTTCGGCGCGGCCGAGGGGCTCACGTACCTCGTGATGGAGCTCGTCGCGGGCGAGGACCTCGGTCGCACGCTGCGCGCGCTCGGGCCGATGCCGTTCACGCGCCTCGGCAAGATCGTGATCCAGGTCTGCTCGTCGCTCGCCGAGGCGCACCAGAAGGGCATCGTCCACCGCGACATCAAGCCCGAGAACATCATGCTGCTCCGCGCGCGCGACGGCACCGACGTCGCCAAGGTGCTCGACTTCGGCCTCGCCAAGCTGCGCGAAGGGCAGGAGCTGAACGACGTGACGAGCCAAGGCGCGATCGTCGGGACGCCCTATTTCATGGCCCCGGAGCAGATCCGCGGCGAGCCCGTCGACACGCGCAGCGACATCTACGCGCTCGGCGCGCTCATGTACCGCGCGCTCACCGGCCACTATCCGTTCAACGGGCCCACGCCCATGTCGGTCTTCACGCGGCACCTCACCGAGACGCCCGTGCCGCCGAACGAGCGCGCGCCCGAGCGCGCCATCCCCGCGGGCGCGAGCCGCCTCATCCTCAAGGCGCTGTCCAAGGCCGCGGCCGATCGCTTTCAGAAGGTCGAGGAGCTGCAAGCAGCGCTCGTCGAAGAGGTGCGCGCAGCGGGCACGTCGAGCGTCGACAACCTCCTCGACACGGGCGAGCTGCGCAAGCTCACCAAGGCGCAGGTCGCGGCCGAAGGCACGACGACGGTCGCGCCCGCGGTGCTCGCGACGCGCGACGAGGTCGAGGCGTACGAGCGCAAGCTGCGCCGGCAAAAATGGGGCGCGCTCGCGTCCGCGGGGCTCGTCGTCGCGATCGCGGCCGGGGTCGGGATCAAGCTCGCGACGCTGCAAACCAAGCAGGAATTCACGGGCGTCGAGACCGAGCCCAACAACACCGCGGCCGAAGCGAACGCGGTCCCGTACGGCAAGACCGTCTCCGGCATGCTCGGCCAGCGGATCGATCCGACGCACGGCGACCGCGATTTTTACTCGCTCGTCGTACCCTCCGAGGCCGGGAAATCGAGCACGGTCGTGCGGCTCCGCGTGACCGCGCTCCCGAACTTCGCCACCTGCACGATGCTCTACCGTTCGGGGTTTCAGACCGCGCTCGGCCAATATTGCGTGGGCCGCGCGGGGCGCGATCTGGTCATCCCTGCGCTCGCGCTGGAGCCCGGCCGCTACCTCGTCGCGGTGATGCAGGACCTCGATCCGTACGGCGGCGCGGCGCCTTTCCTTTACGAGAACGTGTCCGACACATACCGGCTCACGCTGGAGCCCGCGTCGATCGAGGGCGGCCAAGAGGTCGAGCCGAACGATCAGGTCGCGTCGGCGAACGCCGTCGCGCCGGGCTCATCCATCACCGGCACGCTCGCGTGGGCGCGCGACGAGGATGTGTTCTGCGCGCCCAAAGACGCGGGCCCGATCCGCTTTCGCGCGCGCGACAACATCCGCGCCGCGGGCTCCGCGTTGGAGGTGACGCCCGTGCGCGACACGCCGGGCGCGCCGGTCCGCGTCCACCCGGGCTCGGGCAAGGTGACGGCGACCGACGTGCAGAGCCCGTGGGTGAGCGAGGTCATGCAGCCCGGCGATGCGCCGCGATGCTTGCGCGTGCGGCTCACCAATGATCCTTGGTCGGGGAGCCCGGCGAGTGTGGTACCGAACGGTGGGAGCGATCCGTATGTCATCGAGGTGGAGCCGGCACCGTAGCGTTTTTGTAGCGATCGCAGCGCTGTCGCCGGTCGCGTCGATCGCGTTCGCGGACGTGCTCGATCCTTCGTTCCCGCGCGTCGCCGTGGTGGGCGCGCCGCGCGGCGCGGCGCCGAGCGAGCGGCTCGATCCGCAGCGCACGGGGCGGACGACGGTGAAGCTCCCGCAGTCGCCGGTCGAGCTGTGGCGCAGGCACGCGGGCGGACCGCTCGATTTCCCGCCGATCATCGACGCCTCCGGCGGCATCTACGTCGCGCTCACGCAGGGCGACGTCATCAAGCTCTCGCCCGAGTCGAAGGAGCAGTGGCGATCGCGCGCGGGATCATCCGGCGCGCTCGCGGCGCCGGCGCTGCTCGCGGACGGCACGTTCGTCGTGATCAACGCGGCGGGGCAGGCCGTGGGCCTCGCGCCGAACGGCGCGGTGCGCTTCAACGTGTCGCTCGGGGTGCGCGGTCGCGACATCGACGTCGCGCCGCTCCCGCTCGCGAACGGGGGGCTCGCGATCGCGGCGGGCAGCACGCTGCTCGAGATCGATCGCGACGGCGTCATCCGCGCGCGGACCATGTTGCCGGAGCGATCGTCGGAGTCCGCTGCGCCCGCGCTCGAACGCGCGACCGGCGCGCTCGTCGCGAGCCCCGAGGGGGTCGTGGTGACCGCGGAGTCGGGCGCGGTGTACCTCTTTCGTTCGCCGGGCACGCCGCGCAAGGTCGGGTCGCTCGGCGGCATCCCGAAGCGCGGCGGGCTCCTCGAAGGGCCGCGCACGCTCGTGGCGATCGTCGACAACCGCCGCGTCGTCGCGCTCGATTTGATGGCGGGGACCACGACGGTGCGATCGACCGCGGCGCTCTCGCTCTACGACGGACCGCCGACGCTCGGCCGCGCGCCGAGCGGCGACGTGATCACGCTCTTCGCCTCGCAGGGCGGGACGATGATCGGCGTGGACGCGCTCGGCAACGAGCGCGTGCGCGTGGCGCTGGAGAAGCCGCCGCCCTCAGCCGACGCGGGCGCGCCCGGGCCGCTCGTCGGTCCGGGCGGCTTCGGCGCGTTCAGCGTGGTGCTCGATCTCAAGCCGAGCCCGCCGCTCGTCGTCGATCCGAGCGGCCGTGTCGCGTTCGTTCGCACGGGCGGGCGCGCGGGCGTCGTCACGCCGCAGGGCAAGGTCGAGGTCGCGTCCGAGCGCGTGTGCGCGCAGCCGATCGCGGTGATCCCCGCGGGCGACAAACGCCTCTTGATCGCCTGCAAAGACGGCAGCCTGACCATGTACGGCGAGTGATCGCATGGATGACCTCGACCCCGCGTTCGAGCGTGCGATCCGGCTCGCGGCCAAGGCCGAGCTCCGTAAGCGCGCGCGGGCTCTCCGCGCGAGCATGCCGCGCGAAGGGATCCTCGCGCGCAGCGCGCGCATCGCCGAGCGCCTCGCGTCGCTGCCCGCGGTGAGGGGCGCGCGCACCCTCGCGCTGTTCTGGCCGATCGAAGGGCGAAACGAGGTCGATCTGCGATCGCTCGACGCCGCGTTGCGCGCGGAGGAGAAGCGCGTCGCGTACCCGTCGATCGATCAAGACACAGGCGCGATGACCTTTCGCTTCGTCGAGGACACGCGCGCGCTCGAAGAGCGCGGCCTCGGGTTCGAAGAGCCCGACCCCGCGGCCGAGGAGGCGGCGAGCCTCGACGTGATCGTGGTGCCCGCGCTCCAGATCGATCTGCGCGGACACCGCATCGGCTACGGCAAGGGCTACTACGATCGCACGATCGGGCGTTATTGCCCGCCTGCGATCGCGATCGGCGTCGCGTTCCGCTTTCAGCTCTTGGCCGAGGTGCCGTCGACCGAAGGCGACGTCCCGGTCGCGATCGTCGTGACCGAGGACGAGGTCGTCGAGGTCGGCTGACGGGAACGAGTTTGCGGCTCGAAGTGGGCGGCAGTATGGATGCGCGCGATGCGCGCGACAGCCTTGGTGCCGGCTTACGGAGCCGAACGATCCATCGGCGACGTGGTCCGAGCGCTCCTCGATCGCTGGCCCGAGCGCGGCGCGGTGATCGTCATCGACGACGGCTCGCTCGATCGCACCGCCGAGATCGCGCGCCGCGCGGGCGCCGAGGTCGTGACCGTGCCCGAGAACCGCGGCAAGGGCGCGGCGCTCCGGCGCGGCCTCGCGATCGCGCGGGCCCGCGGGTTCGACGTCGCGGTGAGCGTCGACGCCGACGGCCAACACCCCGCCGACGAGGCGCTGCGGCTCCTCGACGCCGAGCCCGATCCCGACGCGCTGGTCCTCGGCGTGCGCGATCTCTCCCGCGACGGCGCGCCGCGCGCGAGCCAAATCTCCAACCGCATCTCGAACTTCTTTTTGTCGGCGTTCTCGCGCCGCGCGCTCGCCGACACGCAGTGCGGCCTGCGCCGCTACCCCATCCACAAGACGCTCGCGCTCGGCGCCGTCGACCCGGGCTACGCGTTCGAGGCCGAGGTGATCCTGCGCGCGATCGCGGCCGGCGTCCGCATCGTCGAGGTGCCCGTGCGCGTCTACTACCCCGCGCCCGAGGAGCGCGTCTCGCACTTCCACGCGGTGCGCGATCCCGCGCGCATCGTGCGTCGCGTGGTGCACACGCTCGCGGTGACGCGCGGCCTCACGCGCATCGAGAGCCCGTGACGATGAGCTTCGCGAAGCGCCACAAAAAGAAGCTCATCGCGCTCGCGCTCGCGCTGGGGATCCCGACGGTCGCGCACGGCGCGATCGCGATCGGGACGCGCATCGTACCGCCGCCCATCGCCGAGACGCCGGGCGCCGTGCAGGCGAGGGCCGACGATCCGAGCCTGCGCTTCATCGGCCGCTCGTACAAACGAAGGCGCGGCGCGGTCACCGAGGTGCGCCTCGAAGGCACGCCGGAGCAGATCGGCGACGCGCACGGCAAGCTCCTCTACCCCGAGATGGTCGAGAACGAGGGCGTGCTCTTCGGTCAGTTCGAGCGCTACGTGCCCGTGCCCCCGCTGCGCTGGCTGATGGTCGATATTTCACGTCTAAACTATCGACACGTCGATCAAGCGATGACCGAGCCTCGCCGCCGCGAGATCGCCGCCCAAGCGCGCGCGTTTTCGCCCGATCCGTTCGCGGGGTTCTTGCCCACGTACCACCGCTTCGTGTTCCTCCAGTCGCTCTACGACATCGCGCTCTCGTTCGAGCACTCGCCGCTCATGGGCTGCACGAGCTTCGCGATCGCGCGCGAGCCGGCGACGACGCAGAAGGGCGGCGCGCTCCTGGCGCGCAACTTCGACTTCGAGGCGGGCCCGATCTTCGACGAGAAGAAGGCCATCTTCTTGATCCGCGAGGAGGGGCGCATCCCGTATGCGTCGGTCGCGTGGCCGGGCCTCGTGGGCGCGGTGAGCGGCATGAACGTCGACGGCGTCGCGGTGGTGGTGCACGGCGCGCGCGCCAAGGCGCCGACCGAGCAGGGCGAGCCCGTGGTCCACACGATGCGCGACGTGCTCGGCCTCGCGAAGACCACGGCCGACGCGGTCCGCATCTTGAGCGAGCGAAGGCCCATGGTCTCGCACATGGTGATGGTCGCGGACGCGCTCGGCGACGTGGCCATCGTCGAGCGCGCGCCGGGCGCGCCCGCGTTCGTGCGCAGGCAGAAGGGGGGCAAGGTCCCGCTCACGAACCACCTGGAGGGGCCGCTCGCGGTCGACCCGGCGAACAAGCGGGTCGAGCAAAACACCTCGACGCTCGCGCGCAGAAAGCGGCTCGACGAGCTTTTGGCGAATCTCCCGGAGGATGCCACCGTCGAACAGGTCGTGACGTTGTTGCGCGACAAAAAAGGGGCCGGCGGCGCCTCGCTCCCGCTCGGGCACCGCGACGCGATCGACGCGCTCATCGCGACGCACGCGGTGGTGTTGGACACCAAGAGCCGATCGATCTGGGTGAGCGAAGGCCCGCACCTCACCGGGCGCTTCCTTCGCTTCGACGTGGGGCGGCTGCTCTCGCCGATGTTCGACCCCGTCCCGAGCGATCCCATCGACGTCATCGCCGCCGACGAGATCGCGACGAGCGGCGCGTACGACGCGTGGAAGAAGGCGGGCTCGCCGCACGGAGGCAAATGATGAGGCGCAGGATCTTCCTCCTCGGCCTCGGCTCGATCGCCGTCATGCCCGCCGTCGCGCGCGCCGACGCTGTCGACGATCTGTTCCGCGACGTGAAAAAAGCGCGCGACGGGCTGTCGACGATGGTCGCGCCCTTCACGCAGGAGCGCGTGATTGGCCTCCTCGCGAGCGCGGTGAAGAGCGAGGGCGAGGTCACCATCGTGCGGCCCGACAGGCTCCGATGGGAGCTCAAGCCGCCCGACGCGATCGTCTATTTTCTCACGCCCGAGGGCTTCGCGTACACGACCCCGAACGGCGGCGCGAGCGCTGGAAAAGACGCGGCGGGGCGCTTCGGCGCCGTGCTCTCGGACCTGATGACGCTGCTCGGCGGTGATCTCGGAAAGCTCCGCGATCGTTACGACATCACGCTCGCGAGCCGCGACGCGAGCGGCGCGTCGCTCAGCCTCAAGCCCAAGACGGACGACGTGAAGAAGCACGTCAAGGCGATCGAGCTCGGCTTGGGCGCTGATCTGTGGAGCCCCAAGCGCGTCGCGATCGAAGAGAAGAACGGCGACAAAAGCGTCATCGCGTTCGGCAAAGCGCAGCGCGACGTCAAGGTCGACCCATCCAAGATGAAGCCCGGCAAGTGATCGTCGATCGCGGCTTGACGGCCGAGAGAGCCGCTTTTACGGCTCATCGTTCACCCTATGGAAGACGCGAAGAAGGCCCCCGACATCCGCCGCGTGCTGCGCGGTCGCGACATGCTCTGCTTCGGTCACGACTGGAGCGGCGACCCTCTCTCGAAGACGCACGTGATGCGCGTGCTCTCGAAGGACAACCGCATCTTGTGGATCAACTCCATCGGCTACCGCGCGCCGCAGGCGTCGGCGCGCGACCTCAAGCGCGCGCTCAACAAGCTCCGCGCGGCGATGACGCCGATCCGCAAGGTCGAGGACAACATCTGGACGCTCTCGCCGATCGCGATCCCGGCGTACGGATCGCCGCTCGTGCGCGCGCTCAACCGTGAGCTGCTGCGCCTCCAGGTGAAGGCCGCGATGTGGCGGCTCGGCTTCTCGCGGCCCATCAACTGGGTCTTCACCACCACGGCCGCGGTCGTCGCCGGCTCGCTCGGCGAGGAGCTCGTCGCGTATTACTGCGTCGATGAGTTCACCGCGTTCTCGGACGCGGGCACGAGCGCGCTCATCGAGCTGGAGGACAAGCTCCTCGCGCGGGCCGACGTGGTCGTCGTCTCGTCCGATCGCCTGCTCGACGCGAAGAAGAAGAAGAACCCGCGCACGGTGCTCATCAAGCACGGCGTCGATCACTCGCACTTCAAGAAGGCGCTCGACGCAAAGACCGTGGTCCCCGACGAGGTCGCGCGCCTGCCCAAGCCCGTCATCGGTTACTTCGGCCTGATGGCGCCCGATTGGATCGACATCGATCTGATGGAGCACGTGGCGAAGAGCTTCCCCAACGGCTCGATGGTGCTGCTCGGCAAGGTGACCGCGGATCTGTCGCGGCTCACCGCGCTGCCCAACGTGCACGTGCTCGGCCGCAAGCCGTACGCGGATCTGCCCGCGTATTCGAAGGGCTTCGACGTCGCGATGATCCCCTTCCCCATCAGCGAGGTCACGCTCTCGTCGAACCCGCTCAAGGCGCGCGAGTACCTCGCGTCGGGGCTGCCCGTGGTCTCGACCAAGATCCCCGAGGTCGAGGCGCTCAACGTGGGTCGCGACTCCGCGTCCGCGGGTCGCTCGATCGGAGGTTGTCACATCGCGGAGGACAAAGAGGCCTTCGTGCGCGCGATCCACGAGGCGCTCAAGGACCCCGGCCCCAAGCAGGAGCGCAGCGACGCGATGCGCGACGAGAGCTGGGAGGGCAAGGTCGACACGCTGCGCCGCCATCTCGTCGCGCTCGGTTTGATGCGCTGATCACCCGCTGATCAGGGCCAAGAGCCCGCTCATCTCCATCCTCTCGCCGACGAACGGATCGTCCATGTCGATGAACCTGTGGAGGTTCATCGTGACGCCGGGCTTTTGGATCATCGGCCACGGCGGGGGCGGCCTTTGGTAGCGGCCCTCCTGCGTGAGCATGTGCGATCGATCGGAGCTCAGCGTGCGCGCGTACGTGTCCGCGTCGATGACGCGAAACAAAGGCTGTAGCTCCACGGGCAGCCGATCCGCGCAGAAGCTCTCGGCGAGGTAGCGCGTCGCAGGGATCGGGATCGGCGCAAAATGCCGCTTATTTGGGCGGTGATCGGGCGGCGCGTCGAGCGTCGTGTCGAAGTCCAAGACCTCCCACGGATCCTTCGCCACCACGAACACGTGGTAGTCCCAAAACAAGTGGCGCCCCGGTTTTTTGGCGGCGCGCTGGTGCCACATCACGCACGCGCCGAGCGGGCCCGTCACGAACACGACGCGCCTCTCGCGGCCGGCGAGCGCGCTCGACAGGCACAGGTGATAGGCGTTCTCTTCGCAGTAAAACGGCTGGTACATCGCTCACAACATCGAGACGGGGTCGACGTCGATCAGCGCGCGCGCGCGGCGATCGACGCTCCCCAGCGCGGCGCTCACCTCCTTGAGCGCGCGCCGGAGCAGCGCGCGATCGGCCGCGCGGATGAGCACGCGGAAGCGAAAGCGCCCGCGCAGCCTCGCGATGGGCGCGGCCGACGGGCCGAGCACCTCGATCTGTCGCGCGAGCCCCTCGCGTGAGGTGCGCGCCGCCGCCGCGAGATCGGCCGCCGCCGCGCGCGCGACGCCCTCGTCGATCGCGTCCACGCGCACGAGCGCGATCCGCACGAACGGCGGGTAGCCGACCTCGCGTCGATCCACGAGCTCGCGCGCGAGGAAGCCCGGCACGTCGTGCCCCGCGGCGAAGCGGATCGCAGGGTGATCGGGGTTGCGCGTCTGGATGAGCACGCGCCCCGGCCTGTCGCTCCGGCCCGCGCGCCCGGCGACCTGCACGAGCAGCGAGAAGCCGCGCTCCGACGCGCGGAAGTCCGGCAGCGCGAGCGCCGCGTCCGCGTTGAGCACGCCCACCAGCGTCACGCGCGGCAAATCGTGGCCTTTGGTGACCATTTGCGTGCCGACCAAGATGTCGATCTCGCCCGCGCGCATCTTGTCCATCACGCCGCGCGATCGCGCGCCGGACGCGACGTCGCGATCGAGCCTGCCGATCTTCGCGCTGGGAAATGCGGCCGCGATCGTGTCCTCGAGCTTCTCGGTGCCGAGCCCTTCGAGCGCGAGCGCGCCCGCGCCGCACGACGAACATCGCTCCGGCAGAGGGCCCGAGAAGTCGCAGTAGTGGCAGACCACCGAACGGCTCCGCCGGTGGTACGTGAGCGCGACCGAGCACGCGCGGCAGACCTCGAGCCCGCCGCACGCCTCGCACACGACGCTCGGCGCGAAGCCGCGGCGGTTCAAGAACAAGATCACCTGCTCGCCCGCCTTGAGCGTCTCTTCGATGGCGCGGTGGAGCGGCAGCGAGATCAGGCGCTCGCCGCTCGGGCCCGCGCCGATGCGGCGCAGATCGATGATCGAGACCTTGGGCAGCGAGGCCTCGGCGACCGCGCGATCGGGCAGCGTCAGCTCGACGAGCTTGTTCCGCTGCGCGAGCTCGACCGCCTCGAGCGACGGCGTCGCGGACCCGAGCACGACCGACGCGCCCGCGCGGTGCGCGCGGAGGAGCGCCATGTCGCGCGCGTGGTAGCGCACGCCCTCCTCCTGCTTGAACGAGTGGTCGTGCTCCTCGTCGACGATGATGAGGCCGAGGCTCGGCACCGGCGCGAACAGCGCGGACCGCGCGCCGATCGCGACGCGCACCTCGCCGCGGCGGAGGCGCGTCCACATCGCGTGGCGGTCCACGTCGCCGAGGCCGCTGTGGAGCACGGCGAGGTCGTCGCCGAAGCGCGATCGGAAGCGCGAGACGAGCTGCGGCGTGAGCGCGATCTCGGGCACCATCATGAGCGCGCCGCGGCCCTCGGCGAGGCACGCGGCGATCGCGCGCAGGTACACCTCGGTCTTGCCCGATCCCGTCACGCCGAAGAGCAGGAACGCGCGCGGCTCGCCCGGCGCGGGCGCTCGGATCGAAGCCTCGATGCGCTGCGCGGCGACGGCCTGCGCGTCGTTGAGCGAAGGCGCGATCGAGCGCGCGGCGGCCTCGGCGAAGAAGGGATCGCGCGGGGCCTCGCGATCCTCGACGGTGACGAGGCCGAGCCCCTTGAGCTTGTCGACCGCGGCGCGCGCGTTCGAGAAGCGATCCGCGAGCCGCGCGACGGGCTCCTCGCCGTTCGCGCGGAGCGCCGCGAGGATCGCGGCCGCGTTGCCGCGCAGCGAGCCCGGCGCCTCGATCGACGACGTCGGCTTCGCGAACGCGATCTTCTTGCCGCCTACGCGCTTGCCCGCGCCCTTGGGGATGAGCTCCCCCTGCGCCTCGATCTCGCGCTCGCGCTCGCGCTCCACGGCGGGCAGCGCGAGGCGCAGGACCTCGCCGATCGGCGCGAAATAGTAGACCGACAGCTCGCGCAAAAAATCGAGCAGCTCGATCGGGATCACCGGCTCGGGATCGATCAGCGCGGCGATCGGACGGAGCTCGCGATCGACCTCGCGATCGTGGACCGCGAGCGCGACGCCGAGCACGCGGCGCTTGCCGAAGTCGCAGAGCACGCGCGATCCCGGCTTGATTTTCCCTGCGAGCGACGCGGGCACCTCGTAGGTGAACGCGTGCGCGAGCGGGACCGGGACGGCGACGTCCGCGACGAGCGGCATGGACGCGGGAGATTAGCAGCGACGGGAGAGCGGAGAGGAAGGGCCTGTGATTTAAGGCCGGATGGGGACGCCGACGGTGAAGCTCGGCTTGGAGAACGGGCCGACCTTCGCGCCCTTGAGCGCCGCTTGCACGCAGCCGCTCTTGCCGTGCGCGGCGGCCCAGCCCGACACGCTCACGCTCTGCACGGTGCCGTTCGAGGCGAAGGTCACGGTGGCGCGCGAGACGTCGTCCGCGCCCGAGACGCACGCCTTCGCGCCGGGGAGCACCGCGCCGATCGCGGACTGCACCGAGCCCTGCGAAGGCTGCTCCGGGATGTTCTGGTTGCGCGGCAACGCGGCCGGCTCGGGCGTGCCGTCTTTGGGCTTCTCTTTGAGATCACCGCCGACGGCCTTGGCCATCTCGGACTGGAGATCGCCGGGCTTGCCGCCTGCCGTGGCCTTCGCGGGCGGCGCGGCCGCGACCTTGCCGTCGTCGGGGGGCGCGTCCTTCGCGGTCGCCGCGGGCGCGTTCGACGCCACCTTCGCGGGCGTCGCCGAATCCGCGGGCTTGTCGGGCTCGGCGGACGCGGTCGCGGTCGCCGGCGCGGAGGCCACGGCGGTCGCGGTCGGCGCCGCGGTCGCCTCGGGCTTTGCGGTCTCGGTGGGCTTCGCCTCGACGGCGGCGCTCGACGCCGTTTGCGCGGGCTTGGGCTTGTCGCGCATGGTGATCGCGAACGCGGCCGCGAGGCCGATGGCGGCGATGGCGATGCCGATGATCGCGCCCTTGCCGCCGCCTTGTTGATTAGCCGGCGCAGGCGCTGCTTTGACGGGAGAATCCGCGAGCGCGGGGGCCTTCTTCGACGTGGCCTTCTTCTCGCCGCCCTCGGCTTTGTCGTCGTCGAACAAGTCGGCCGAACCGGGCTTGGCCTTCTCAGCGGCCTCGATCTGCTGCGGCGTCGCGGTCTTTTGGATGACGTTGAGATCGACGATGCCGGAGTCGTCTTTGCCGGCCTCGGTGGGCCGCGGCGGCGAGGACGGCCTCGACGCGAGCGAAGCGCGAGGCGCAGGAGGGAGCGGCGTGAGCGTCGCCGCAGCAGGCGGCGGCGTCGACGCGCCCGGCGCGCTGGGCGAACGCGCGCCCGCTTGGCTCGCGCGCTCGGCGAGCGCCTTCAAGCTGCTGCGCTTGCGCTCGGGTTGAGGTTTGTCGGAAGCTCCACCACCGCCCCCCGACTCGTTCTCCTGAGACATCTTCTTCTCTCCTCCTACGACCGCTTCATTCGCCTCCGCCGGGAGCGCCGGGGGAGCGAGCAACGCGGACAGCTCGTCCGCGTTGCCTGCGCCCGCCGCGAACGCCGCTTTGGCGATCACGTCGGCGCGCTCGTTCCAGATCTTCTCCTCGTCGGCCTCGCTCGCCGGCCTCTCGCCTTTGAGATGCGGAGCACCAAAACCTTTGAGCAGAGCGTCGAGGTCTTTTTCGTTGAGAGGACGCATCACGCTTCGCCTCCGAAACCGCGTGAAGCCAAATACGCGCGGAGCTTGCGCCGCGCTTCGTGGACACGCCAAGCCACGGTGCCCTCCGGGCAACCGAGGATCTGCGCCGCCTCGTCGTGGCCGAGCCCGTCGACGCACACCAAGATGAGCGTCGTGCGGAGCGTGTCCGAGAGGCCGTCGATGCCGTCACAGAGCGCCGCGGCGAGCTCGCGATCCTGCGACGCCGTGGAGGGATCGCGGCCATGGCTGGGCCGCGTCTCCAGGAGCAGCGCCTCGATGCGAGGGTCGTCGGCGGGCGTCGCGTCGCGCATGCTCTTGCGCGAGCGCAGCGTGTTGAGCGAGAGGTTCACCGCGATGCGGTAGAGCCACGTGAACGGCTCGCTCCGGCCGTCGAAGCGATCGATGGCCTGGTACGCGCGGACGAAGGTCTCTTGCATCACGTCCTCCGCCTCGGCGCCGGTGCGGACCAGGTGAAACGCAAGCCGGAAGATCCTGCGCTGGTAGCGTCGGACGAGGACGCCGAACGCGTCGGCGTCACCACGTTTGGCGCGATCCACGAGGTCGCGATCGGTCGGTGTGGCCATCCTACCCGGCTCGGCTCGGAGGGGGGGTTGGGGCGAGCTTCGCGCCGAATCGAGCGACCTGCGCCGAGGAGAACGATAAATCCACCTCGATCAGGCTTAGAAAAAGGGCGAAGCCCATAGGGAGGGGCGTCACGATAGCCGAACACGACCCCTTGGACAAACCAAGCAACAATGCCTTGGGCTCCCCACGAAGATCTTGACAGGAATCGTGATCAACGGGGTGAACCGCGCTGCGGACGCGGTTACGCACGCGCTACGCGCTCGCGGGCCCCGTGTCCTCCGGTGCGTCATCGGGCTTGGCCTCGGCGCGCTCTGCGTCCGCGCTCTTCTCGCGCGGCTTCACGCCGTCGAACTCGTCGTCCTCGACCTTGGGCTCGGGCGGCGGGGGCTGCGATCCCGCGGGCTTCGAGCTGGTCACGGCCGCGATCTCGCCCTCGACGCGCGCCTTGACGTTGCCCGCGACGCGCACGATCTCGCGCCCCGCGTCCTCGAACGCCTTGCCCATCTCGGCTTTGTCGACCTCGCGCTTGAGCGTGCGGACCGCGCCGCGCGCCGCGCGGAAGAGGTGCCCAAAGCCTTGGCGGAGCTCGTCCACCGGTCTCTCGTCGTCTTCGTCGCTCATGGGCGACGAGGATAGCGCGAAGAGACTCCAATGGTTTGGAGAGATAGTTGGTATTTGGGAGGGGATCAGTCGCCGTCGTCGGCGACGTTGTCGAGGATCGGATCGTCGGTCTTGGGGGTCTTGAGCAGCGCCCCGTCCGACGCGTCCTTGCGGACCACGACCGTGCGGCGCGTGGTCGTGTCGGGCGTCTCGCGCGCGACCACGGTGATGAGGTTGACGCCGGGACGGAGCGGGGCGTCGAACTCGAAGGCGGCCTTCTTGGGGTCGGCGCCGTCGCGGTTCGACTTGTAGAAGAGCTTGCGCGAGCCGACGAAGATGTAGAGGTCGAGCAGCTTCTCGCTGTCCTGCGCGACGCCGCTGATCTTGATCTTGTCGTCCTTGGTGGCCATCGCGGCGGCGCGCACGTCGAGCGTGGGCGGCGCGCGCATGTAGATGTCCTCGAAGGGCACGGTCGACGACGGCGCGCCGCCGGGCGTGACCTCGCGCGAGGCGACGAACGCGAACCGCCCGCCGCCGAGATCGATCTTCAGGAGGTCGCCGGCCTTGCCGATCGTGTTCGCGGCGGTGCCGGGCGCGAGCTTGCCGAACGCGCGCGCGCCCGCGTTGGGCGAGCCGAGCAGCATGGCGCCGTCGGGCCCTGCCTTGACCGCGCCGGTCGCCTTCACGACGGCGACGGGCTGCTCGATCGCGATCTTGATCTTCTCGCTCGCGACCTCGCGCAGATCGCGATCGCCGACCGAGAGCGAGAGCGCCGCTTCGTTGTCGGCGAGCTGCTTGTTGACGTCGAACGTGAAGGCCACGCGGCGCACGTCGCCGGGCGCCATGTTCGAGATGTCGAAGCGGCCCGCGTGGAGCAGCAGGCCGTCGCCCGAGTGGTTCACGATGTTGGCCTGCGTGTCGTACGAGCGGCCTTTGCCGACGTTGCGGACCGCGAGGTACATGGTGACGCGCTCGCCCTTCTGCACGCGGCCGTCGCCGTTGCCCTCGCGGTCGTCCGCGATTTGGTACGTGTACTGGAAGAGCGGGCGCTCGAGCGCGCGCACGGTGGGCCGCACCTCGACGTTGGCGGGCGCGGGGCCCGCGGCGTCGAACTTCACGCGGATGCCGTCGCTGCGCGTGAGCGCGTCCATCGGCACCTTGCAGATGCGCTTCGCGTTCTTGTCGCGCGGCTTGGTGGAGCCGACCTTGCGGCCCTCGACCTCGCACCAGCCGAGCGGCGTGCGCGCGGTCTTGCTCTGCCCGGGCGCGATCTTGCCGAAGACGAGCTCTTTGTTGTCGAAGTAGGGGTTGTCGCTCTCGGTCGCGGCGCGCAGGCGATACACGGGGAGCTTGCCGTCGTTGCGCACGGTCACGCGCAATTCCATGGGCTCGCCCGCGTTGACCTCAGCGTTCGTGCGATCGGTCTCGACCTTCACGTCGATGTCCTTGGACGCGGCGACCTGCGGCTCGGCGCCGGCGGCGACGACGGGGGCGTCGGACCAATCGACGCCGAGCTTCGCGAGCTCGGCCCCGACCTTGGCGACCTCTTCTTTGCGCACGGCCTCGATGTGATCGCGCGCGGCGCGGATCTGGTCCGGGCGCTTCGCGCCGCTCGGGAGCTTGAGCGCGAGCCCCTGCGCGAAGCGCATGGGGAAGTCGAGCTGGATGCTCTCGTCGTCGATGTCGCCGCCGCGCTCGCGGATGGCTTGGCGATCGATCTCCGGCAGGTTGTAGCGGACCACCTCGGCGGGCTTGCCGGGGGGCTGCGCGCGGGTGTTCGAGAGGTGCGCGGAGAGATCGCGCTCGCGGAGGCCGTCCTTCTGGACGGTGAGATCCATCTCGAGCTCGTCGACGGTCATGGGATCGAGCTCGATGTCGGGCGTGACGCCCACGCCTTGGATCGAGATGTCGCCCGGCGTGAGGTACTGCGCGATGGTGAGCTTGAGCGCGGCCTTCTCGCTCGTGATGTCGGGGAAGACGAGCTGCACGCTGCCTTTGCCGAACGTCTGTTGGCCGACGATGAGCGCGCGATCGTTGTTCTTGAGCGCGCCCGCGACGATCTCGCTCGCGCTCGCGCTCGACCCGTTCACGAGCACGATGAGCGGGTACATGGGCTCGGTGCCCGGGCCCTTGGCGCGCTTCTCTTCGCGGCCCTCGGACGCGCCGACGGTCGAGACGATGGTGCCGTCGATGAGGAACTTGTCGGCGATGCGCGCGGCTTGATCGAGGAGGCCGCCGGGGTTGCCGCGCAGATCGAGGACCAGGCCGCGGAGCGGGCCTTTGGCGCGGAGGTCGTCGAGCGCGGCCTCGAGCTCCATGAAGCTCGTGGCTTGGAACTGCTTGAGCCGCACGTAGCCGATGCCTTGATCGAGCGCGCGGTGCTCGACCGATCGCACCTTGATGATCTCGCGCGTGAGCGTGAACGGCTTGACGCCTTGCCAGCCGCCGTCGCCCTCGCGCGTGACCCACACCGTGACCTGCGTGCCGGGCTCGCCGCGGAGGCGGCGGACGGCGTCGTCGAGCGGCATGTTGAGCGTGGACTCGTTGTTGATCTTGACGATGCGATCGAAGCGCTTGAGGCCCGCGCGGCCGGCGGGCGTGTCGGGCATCGGGTTCAGCACGGTGAGGAGCTGATCGCGGATCGAGATGACGATGCCGAGGCCGCCGAACGCGCCCGACGTGGAGAGGTTCATCTCCTTGTAGGCCTCGGGGCTCAAGAACACCGAGTGCGGGTCGAGCGTGTGGAGCATGCCGTTGCACGCGGCGTATTCGACCTCGCGGAGATCGACCTCGGTGCCGCGGAGGTGCTTCTGCAAGAAGGCGAAGATCTCGCGCAGGCGGACCGACACGTCCCAAGGGCCTTGGATGTTGTCGACGCGGAACTTCTTCTCGTTGGTCTCGACGCGGACGGTGACCTCGTTCGGGTCGTCGGCGATGACGATGACCTGCGCCACGTCGCGCTGCACGTAGTTCAGCGCGGAGAGCAGCATGTCTTTTTGCTTTACGCGCTCCGGGTCTACGTACTTGTTCTTGATCATCTTGAGCGTCTCGTTGACCGCTTCGAGACGCGTCAAGTCGTACGGAGCTTTTTGTGCGGAGCTGGTGACGGCGAGCGCAGGCTCGAAGCCGCGCCACAGACCGCCGGGCCCGTAACGGAGCGCGAAGAACGTTGCGAGGGCGAAGGCGCCGAAGATGACGAGGACTTTGCCCAGGCGTTCGAGCAATCTCATAGGTCCACCGAGTATAGGCGGCCTAGACGTTTGGTCGAACGAGACGTTCCCCGGCTACGAAGAATTAGCGCGCGAGAGGGCTGCGCGGAGCACGCTTCAGACGACCTTCGTGTCTTTGGGCGCGGCGGGGGCCTCGGCGGACGAGGCGGAGGAAGACGACGAATCAGCCTCTTTTTTGCCTTCGGTGAGCTTGGGCTCGTCGTCGTCGCGGATGCCCTTCTTGAAGTTCTTGATGCCCTCGCCCAGCCCCTTGCCGATGTCGGCGATGCGCCCCGCGCCGAAGAGCAGGAGCGCGATGACCAGGATGACGAGGATCTCCGTGATGCCGAGTCGGCCCATGGCAGTCTCCGCAGCGGGGAAAACGAGGCCCGCGCGAGATCCGTCGTATCACCCCGCTCGGACGCGGGCAATCGCGGCTGCGCACAAACCCAAGGCCAAAACTCCGGCGAGCGGGACCCACGCATAACCTTGCGGCGGCGAAGGCGATTGTTCGAGCGTCGAGAACACGAGCAGCGAGGCGCAGGGCCCTACGATCCCGATGGCCAACGCAGACGGTCTGCCGCGCACGCCTTGGGCGATCGCCGCGAGCGCTGCGAGCGCGGCGAGGATCGCGCTCGTCGATGCGAGGATCGCGGCGCGGGCGAGGGCGCTCACGTTGGAGGCGCGACCGAGCGGCACGAGGCCTCGGATCGAGGCGTGCTCGGCGCGGATCGTGACGCCCGCTTCGTCGGGGCCCGAGGCGGGGATCGCCACGCCGAGATCGTTTGCGTGGATCGATCGCAGATCGTCGGACAGGGTGATCGACGAGGCGGCCATCACGAGGGGGCGGCCCGCGGCGCGGACGGCGATCACCGCGCGCGGCGGGCCTTCGCGGAGGCAGATCCACGAGAGGCCGATCATCGGGACCTCGACGGACGAGGGTCGTTGGTTGGTTCGTGCGCATGCGCGCCGGGCGTCCTCGGTCATGTCGCGGACGAGCCTGCCCGGCGCTTCGGCCTCGCGGCCCCACGCGATCGACGCGGCGAGCGAGAGCGCCGCCGCGATGAGGAGGAGCGGCGCGCTCGTGCTCACGATGCGCGCGGGGCGAACGCCGAGCGCGAAGACCGCGCGGGCCTCCCCGCGATCGACGAAGCGTGAAGCTGCGAGCGCCCAGCCGATCGACGGCGCGAGGAAGGTCGCCGTTTCGAGCGCGACGCCGAGCGCGCCGCGGAGGAGCGCGGGAGCGAGCGCGGGAGGGACGCCCGGCGCGAGGAGGATGGGCGCGACGCGGACCATCCCCGCGAGCATCACGATCGCGGTGAGCCCTGCTGCGATGGCCGCGGTGAGCTTCGCGGCGGGCAGGCCGAGCATGCGAACGAGGGGCGGGAGCACGGGAGAGACGGTATCACCGTGGCGGTGCAGTTGACGTTATGGAGATGTGGTGTTGTGAGATGTGTTGTGAGAGGAGTGTTGCGAGTGATGTTATGAGGGTCAATGAAGAGCGGCGGCCACGCGTGCCCCATCGAGCATGGGAGTGCGTGGCCGCCTCGTTGTGTCATGTCATTTGGACGCGTATCCCCACAGGGGTTTTATGCGACCTTCGTCTCCGGTTGACCGTTGTGGGGTGCCGCCGCGCCGCGCTTGCCACGCTTCGCCATGCGCGCATAAAAGCTGCGCGCTTTGGCGAGCTTGCTGCTGATCCGCGCGTTGTGCTCGCCGAGCGGTTTGGCGATGTGATAGGCGGCGAGGATCGGCCCGCGCGTGATCGCGCCGAGGTGGAGGACATGGTCGCTCGCCTCCATGGCC
>CAYTJL010000046.1:32438-47286 GCA_964437785.1 uncultured Polyangiaceae bacterium | reverse complement strand
TCACTTCTTGGGCGCGGTCTTGGCGGGCGTGGTCTTGATGGGCGCCGGTTTGTTGTCCTGCGGGCCCATCGACGCGAACACGATCCCCGTGACGATCGCGCCGAGCCACAAGAGGCCGCCGACGACGAAGCAGATGATGATGATCATGTCGTCGCGCCAGCGCTTCTTGGTCGGGACGATGTCCTTCTCGGCGAGCAGGACCGTGCTCGTGAACGCATGAAAAGGCAGGCCGCCGGGCCTGTTCGCGAGCTGCGACGGGCCTTGCGTGAGGCCCATGTTGAAGAAGCGCTGCACGCCCGCGCGCATCTTGTCGCCCGTGCCCGGTTGGGCGCTGCCCACCGCGAGCGCGCGGAACCACGGCGCGCGCTCGTAGGCGTTGGCCATCCCGAGCACGGTGAAGACCTGCTTGAGCTTGAGGATCAGCGCGCGCACCTCGGCGAGATGTTGGAACGCGCGGATGCGGTGCTCGGGCAAATCCTCCGACGAGAGCCGCTCGATGCAGAACGATTCGAAGCGCGCGTTGAGGCCGTCGAGCTCCTTCTCGATGCGCTTCAGCGAGTCTTGGCTCGGCGTGTCGGGCGGCAGGGTGAAGCCCCACGGCTCCTCGCGCTTGCGCTCGTGGTTCCATTGGAACACCTCGGCGAAGCCCCAGAGCGTGTCGTAGCGCGTGAGCACCACGTACGTGGGCACGTCCTCGCCGAGCGCCTGGCCGACCTCGACCAAGAATTTACGCAGGCCGTTCGAGTAGGTGTCGAGCGTGCCCTCGGTGAAGTCGATGAAGTCGGCGACGTTGAGCACGAGGAGGATGCCGTCGAGCGCCTCGCGCGGGCGCAGCGTCTTGAGGTCGGTGCAGAGCTCGCCGAGGAGCCCGGCTTGTCGATCTTGCCCGAGCACTTGGCGCTCCGGCTCGATGAAGACCGCCTCTTTGGGCATCCAATACGTGCAGAGCGGCGCGGGCGCGCCCGTCGCGACGGGGCTCTCGTTGCCGTCCCACGTGAGGCTCATCGCGCGGACCGCGCTCGTCCTGCCCGAGCCGGGGTGACCGATGACGAGGTACCAAGGGATCGCGTACGCGCCCTCGGGACCAGGGTGAACGCGCGTGACCGCCGAGAGGACCGCTGCGAGCTCGTAGCTGAAGGCGCTCATGCGAGGTTCGAGTAAAGGATGATGGCCAAGGTGATCACCGCCGAGACCGCACAGAAAATCGCCAAAATCCGGCCGAACAAGACCGTTTTGTGGAAGGGCTCCTTGGGCGCGGCCTCGGGGTCGATGCGCACCGCGCGCAGCACGCCGGCCTTCCAATCGCGATCGGGATCGAGGCCGAGCTGGAGGCCGAGGTCCTTGCGCGCTTGGACCAAGTGGTACTTGTCGACGCCCGGCAGCGCGAACTTGCCTTGGAACCCCATGCCCAAGATCACCATGTACGTGGCGAGGATCGTCTTCGGGCCGCCGCGCACGCGCTCGAGCCGCTGAAAGACCTCGACGCCCGCGTTGTTGGTGAGCCAGCGCGTCGCTTGCAGCGGGTAGTTCGCCCAGTGCGGGCGCAGATCGGGCAGGGCCATCGCCCACTCGTCGAGCAGCGCCGCGATCGCGAACATGCCGTCGTCGACCGACTGCACCGGCAGCTCCTGCGCGAGCTTCGATGCCTTCAGCTCGTCGAGCAGGAGGTTCGCCTGGCGCATGACGTGATCCGCGGGCGGCCTGCGGGGCGATTGCCGCAGCACGCACATCCAAAGCAGCATCTCTTCGCCGAAGACGCCGATAGACTGTTCGAGCTCGTTCTCCACGCGCGCCGAGAGTACACGAGCGCGGGCGCTCGATCTATCTGCGGCGCCCGTCACCGGATAAGCTGACCTCGTGCCCAACGAGGCCCCCGTCCTGGTGGTCGACGACGACGCGGTCAGCCGCCATGTGTTGACGCAGGCGCTCTGCCGCGCGGGCATCACGACCGTCATCGCGAGCGGCGGGAGCGAAGCGCTCGCGTGGCTCTCGCGCGCGGTGCCCGCCCTGGTGCTGCTCGATCTCGTGATGCCCCCGCCGGACGGCTTCACCGTGCTCCGATCGATGCGCGCGGATCCGAGGCTCTCCGACGTGCCGGTGCTCGTCCTCACCGCGCTCGACTCGGACGAGGACGTCGCGAAGGCGTTCGAGATGGGCGCGGACGATTTCATCCGCAAGCCCTTCCGCCCGACCGAGCTCATCGCGCGCATCCGCGGCCAGCTCCGCATGCGCGAGTACGTCGAGGCGCTCGGGCGGCGCGAGCGCGACGCGCGCGTGGTGCTCGAGCTGACGCAGGCGCTCTCGTCCACGCTCGATTTTCGCAACATCTTGTTCACCGTCGTGCGCCGCATCGCCGAGGTGGCGCGCGTCGATCGGTGCAGCATCGTGCTCGTGCGCGACGGCGACTCGACGGGCTACGTCGTCGCCGCGAGCGACGATCGCGATCTGCGCGACCTGCCCATCGACCTCGACAAATACCCTGAGATCCGTGAGGTCGTGGTGACGGGGCAGCCGCTCGTCATCCAGGACACCGCGACGCACCCGCTCTTCGACATCGTGCGCGAGGGCCTGCCCAAGAACGCGTTTCGATCGCTCGCGCTCCTGCCGATCCTCTACGAGGAGCGGCCGATGGGCGTGCTCTTCCTGCGCGGGCGGCAGCCGATGGCGCTGCGCGAGCACGAGCTGTCGCTCGCGCGCACGGTCGCGAACGCGACGGCCATCGCGCTCCGCAACGCGCGCATCCTCCAGACGATGCGCGATCAGACGCAGCAGCAGAGCTTCGCGCGCGTCGAGGCCGAGCGCAGGCTCAAGGCGATCGAGCCGTACGCGGACTTCTTTCACGCGGCCGCGGACGGCATCGCGGTCGTCGACGTCGAGGGGCAGGTGCTCTTCTCGAACCCGCGCGCGCGGGCGATCGTCGGGCGCACCGAGGAGCAGCTCGGCAAGCTCACGCTCCGCGACCTCGTCGACCCCGCCGATCGAGGCCGGCTGGAGGAGATCCGCGAGGGTTTTCGGCGCGGAGAATTCCCTCACCTCGTCGACATCAAGGTCCGCGACGGGCGCGATCCGAGCGCGCGGCGCGTGCTCAGCGTGAGCTTCGGACGCGTGCTGCGCGAGGACTCGGGCGCCATCCTCGTGAGCTTTCGCGACGTGACCGCGGACCGCGAGACCGCGGCCGAGCTCGTGAAGACCAAGGAGTTCTTGGAGCGCGTGATCGAGAGCTCGGTCGACGCGATCATCTCCGCGGACATGCGCGGCCAGGTGTTGCTCTTCAACCGCGCGGCCGAGCGCGTCACGGGCTACGACGCGAGGAGCGCGGTGGGCATCATGAACGCGCGCGATCTCTACCCGCCCGGCGTCGCGACCGAGATCATGCGGCTCATCCGGCGCAAGGAGGGCAAGCGCCTGGAGGGCTACCGCACCGACGTCGTCGGCAAGGGCGGCGAAAAGATCCCCGTGCTCTTGTCGGCGGCGCAGATTTTGGAGAGCGGCCGCCCGGTCGCGACCGTGGGCATCTTCACCGATTTGCGCGATCGGATGCGCATGGAGGCGAAGCTCGCCGAGGCGCAGGAGGAGCTCCGAACCCGCGAGCGACAAGCCTTGATCGCCGAGCTGGCCGGGGCGGCTGCGCACGAGCTGAACCAGCCGCTCACCAGCATCCTCGGGTACGCCGAGATGATCCGCCGCCGGGGCGGGGGTGAGGGCACGCCCTTTTACAACGCGGCCGGGATCATCCTTCAAGAAGCCGAACGAATGGCCGACATCGTCCGCAAAATCGGTAAGATGACGCGATACGAGACCAAGACGTACGTGGGAGCCGCTAAGATCCTGGATCTCGATCGATCGAGCGCCGGCCCCGAGCCCCCGCCTGGGGTGACGGATTTTCGCGATGGTGAGTCGCCCTCGATGAAGCCCGTGGAGAAGGATGTCCGCTGAAGGCTTGAAGAACGTCCCGCGAAGCGGAGAGTCGGCGTCGCAAGCGCCGAGCGCGGAGCGTGCCACCGGCGTCATCCCGTCGGAGTGGCTCGTGCGGCTCTTGGAGGCCACGCACGACGCGCGACCCAACCGCACGAACGTCGAGGCCGTCGAGCAGGTGCTCACGGCCGCCGGCGGCGCGCTCGAAGACGTCGCGCTCGGCGTGAGCTTCGTCGGCGACAACGGCGAGCGGACGATCGTGCGCTACCCGTCCCCGCGATCGAGCCAAGTGATCGGGGCCGACGATGTCCGCTTGTTCCCCGACGTCGAGGTCGAGCGCATCATCCCCATCATCATCGACGAAGAGGGCGCAACGCTCCACGCCGCGGTCTCGGAGGAAGAGCGGCTCACGGGGGGCGGCCCGCTGTCGCTCTTCCTCGATCGGCTCGCGTATTCGCTCCGCGCGGTGCTCATGAACGGCCGCGTGCACGCGCAGGCCCGCGCGCAGGCGTGGCGGCTCACCGTGCTCGAAGAGCGCATCATCCAATCGGAGAAGCTCGTGTCGCTCGGCCAGCTCACGGCCGGCATCGTGCACGAGCTCAACAACCCGCTCACCACCATCGTCGCGTATTCGGACTACCTCACGCGCAAGCTCGGCAGCCTCACGACGGGCGCGCTCGATCCCGCCGACCTCAGGAGGGTGCAGCAGATCCACGAGGCCGCGGGCAGGATCCTCCGCTTCTCGCGCGATCTGACGGCCTACGCGCGGCCCTCCGCGGACGCGCCCACGTCGCTCGACATCCACGACATCATCGAGCGCGCGCTCTTCTTCTGCGAGCACGAGCTCGACAAGATCGGCGTCTCGGTCGAGCGCAGCTTCGGCGTCGTGCCGCGCGTGCGCGGCGTCGAGGGGCAGCTCACGCAGGTCTTCGTCAACCTCTTCACCAACGCGGCGCACGCGATGCGCGACGGCGGCGGCGTGCTCGGCGTCACCACGTCGACCGATGGCAGGCGCGTCGAGATCGCGGTGCGCGACGAGGGGCTCGGCATCCGCGAGGATCTGATCCCGCGCATCTTCGAGCCCTTCTTCACCACCAAGCAAGACGGCACGGGCCTCGGGCTCGCGATCGTGCACGGCATCCTCACGCGCCACAGCGGATCCATCCGCGCGGCCGCGTCGTCGCCGCGCGGGATGGTGTTCATCATCGAGCTGCCGAGCGCCGAGCACGCGCCGACGTCGCCGCCGAGCGGCGCCGGCTGATCCTCATTTGCCCTTGAAAGCAGGCTTATTCTTGCTGAGGAACGCGCGCATCCCCTCGCGTTGATCCTCGGTCCCGAAGAGCGACGCGAACGCCTGCGCTTCGAGCTCGCACGCGGCGGGCATGTCGAGCGGCTCGCCGCGGAGCATCACGCGCTTGCCGTACGCGATCGCGATCGGGCCCTTCTGCGCGATCTTCTCGGCGACCGCGCGGACGCGATCGAGCAGCTCGGCGGCGGGGAGCACCGCGTTGACGAGGCCCATCGCGAGGGCTTGATCGGCGGTGATCGTGTCGCCCGTGTAGATGAGCTCGCGCGCGCGCGCCGCGCCCACCCGTCGAAGGAGCCGCTGCGTGCCGCCGAAGCCGGGGATGACGCCGAGGCTCACCTCGGGCTGCCCGAGCTTCGCGTTGTCGGCGGCGTAGATGAAGTCGCACGCGAGCGCGATCTCGCAGCCGCCGCCGAGCGCGAAGCCGTTGACCGCGGCGATCACGGGGAACGGCGCGGACTCGATGAGCGCGCAGAGCGCGTGCCCCGCGTCCGAGAAGCGCTTGGCCTCGGCCGTCGGGAGCTCGGCCATCTCGGCGATGTCGGCGCCCGCGACGAACGCGCGGCCCGCGCCGGTGAGGATCGCGGCGCGGACGTCGCCGCTCGCGACGAGGTCGCCGAACGCGCGCGAGAGCTCCGCGATCACGCGGCTGTTGAGGGCGTTGAGCTTGTCGGGGCGCTGCACGGTGACCGTCGCGATCGCGCCCGATCGCTCGACGGAGATGAGCTCGAAGGCAGTCATGGCCGCGGGCCTACCAGCGGCGCATGGCCGTCACAACCCCGAACCGAGCTTCTTTACCTTGGACGACGGAGAGCCCGCCTTGCCCTTCTCGGCCTTGGTCTTGGTGGGCGCGGAGGTCGAGGTCCCGGACGGCGCGGGCGCGTTCGCGCTCGCGGCCGGCGAGGGCTCTTCGGCCTTCGCCGTCGGCGCGGGCGGAGCGCTCTCGGTCGGCGACGGAGCGGGCGCGGGCGCGCTCGACACGGGCGTGGCCGACGCGGACGCCGCGGGCGCGCGCTCGTCGCCGCTCGACGATCGGAGCGTCGCGATGATCGCGATCACGATCCCGATGAGCACGACGGAGAGCACGAGGGCCGCGATCTTGAGCGCCGATCCCGTGCCCGGAGGCGCGGCGTCGTGAGGCGGGATCGCGGCCGGCGCGCCCATCGGCGCCACCGCGTTCGGGGCCTGCGCGCGGGGATCCGTGGGCGAAGGAAGGCTCATCGCCGACGCCGTCCCGACGAGCGGGTCGGGCATGGACACGCGCGCGGCCGACTGCGAGATGCGCGGATCGAAGGCCGGCGTCGTCGGCGCGCTGGTGAACTGTTGTCGTTCGAACTCCTCGCGCGCCTTGGCGAGCTCGGCTTGGAGGTGCGCGGTCGCGCTGATCGGCAGCGTCTTGTTCGTCGCGCGGAACGATCCGGTCGCCGAGGGAGCGCCGAAGCCCACGCTCGACGCGCGCATGTCGGTGGGGATGGACGCGCGCGAATCGCCTTGCATCCTCGGGTCGGCGACGATCGCGGTCGCCTCGTCGGGGAGCGACGAGGACGGCGGCCGCGGCGGCGGAGGCGGCGGCGCGGGCGGTGATTCGATCGCCGGGGCCGCGGGCCGCTCGGTCTGCGAAGCCTGCGCGGGCGGCGGCGGAGATGGCGCCGCTTGGCTTGATTTTGAGGCGATCGCCTGCGCTTCGCGGAGCAGCTCGACCGGGTTCTGGACTTTGTGCGTGGCGCCGTAGGGGTTGATCGGCGCGCCGGGTTGCGGTGGTGCGCCGAACGACGGAGCGGCCGGAGGCGCGCCGAACGTAGGCGCGGCGGGCGGAGCGCCGAAGGTGGGCGCGCGCGGCTGGTCGGCGGACGCGGCGTTGAAGCCCGGCGATGACATGCGTGACGCGGGCTGAGGAGCGCTGTTTTGCGTCGCGCTCGGCGCGGGCAGGCCGGGTTGCGCGGCGCGGATCGCGCCTGTGCTCCCTGGATCGACGAGCGGCTGCGAGACGCGGATCGCGCCTGTGCTGCCCGGATCGCCGAGCGGCCTCATGCGGAGGCCGGTCGCGGTGCGCACGCTCTCGCCCGCGGGCGGGTGCAGCGGGCGAGGGAGCGGGATGCGCGCGATCGCTGGATCGGTGAGCGCTTGGTTGATGCGCGCGACGAGCTCGGTCGCGGTCTGGATGCGCTCGTCGATCGGCTTTATGAGGTCGCGCACGATCGCGCGGACGGGCTCGGGCAACCCCGGCGCGAGCTGATCGATCGAGATGGGCTCCTGCGTGATGATCGCGACCACGAGCGAGCTGAAGCTGTCGCCCTCGTGCGGGAAGGTGCCCGTGAGGCCTTCGAACAAGATCACGCCCGCGGCCCAGAGATCGGTGCGCGCGTCGACCTTGGAGGCGTGGCGTGTCTGCTCGGGGCTCATGTACCGGGGCGAGCCGAGCACCGAGCCCGCCTTGGTGGAGCCCGTCTCGTCGCCGAATTTACTGATCCCGAAGTCGAGCAGCTTGACGGCGACGAAGCCCGTCGCGCGGTCTTTGTGGAGGAAGATGTTCGCCGGCTTGACGTCGCGGTGGACGATGCCGACCGCGTGCGCGGCGGCGAGCCCCTCGGCGGTGTCGCGCATGGCGACGAGCAAATCTTGAACGCTGAGCGGCGGTGAGGCGTGGAACGCGTCCGCGAGCGACACGCCTTCGAGCAGCTCCATCGCGAGGTAGAGGGTGCCCTCGGGGAGCTCGCCGACGTCGAAGATGTCGATGATGTTCGCGTGGTTGATCTTCGCCGAGGCCTTTGCTTCCCGCGTGAAGCGGTGCCGCGCGCTCGCGGACTCGGCGGCGTGCGCGTGCAAGAACTTGATGGCGTAGGCCCGCTCCGTGCCGGTGTGCGCGGCGCGCCAGACCTCGCCCATGCCCCCGACACCGAGCCTCTTGTCGAGCCGGTATTTGCCAGCAATGACCTCGCCGGATTTCATCAGGGCCGGTCCATCGTGAAGGCTCGCCCCTGCTCGGGTCAAGCAACCTGGCGAAGCGCGCCCCGAGATCCGCTATCATCCTCGGCCCCTAATGCAGCGCACCACGTTCCTGTGCGCGGCGGCGCTCGCGATCGTCGTATCGAGCAGCGTTGCGACCGCGCAGACCCCCAACGAGATCGCGGCCGCGAAGCAGGCGTTCAAAGAGGGCGAGGACGCCGAGAAGAAGGGGGACTACGCGACGGCGCTCGCCAAGTTCGAGGCCGCGCTCGCCATCAAGGAGACGCCGCAGCTCCATCTCCGCGCGGGCGCTGCGCACGAGAAGCTCGGCAAGCTCGTGGCGGCGAAGGCGTCGTACGAGCGCGGCCTCGCGCGGGCCAACGCGTCGTCGCAAAAAGAGGTCGCGAAGGTCGCCGAGGAGCTCATCGCCGGGCTCTCGCCGCGCATCCCGATCGTCACGGTGAAGGGCGACGAGCGGCCTGGGTTGACGATCACCATCGACGGCAAGCAGGTGTGGCTCAACGCGGGCATCCCGCTCGATCCGGGGGCGCACACGCTGCACGCGGAGGCGCCTGGGCTCGCGCCGCAGGACCTCCCGTTCACGCTCGAAGAGAAGGACAAACGCAGCCTCGCGCTCGCGCTCGCGCCCGCGGCGGGCGGGGCGGGGAGCGGCGCGCAGCTCGTGGTGCCGGGCGCGGTGATCACGGGGGTGTCGGGCGCGGCGCTCATCACGGGCGCGACGTTGCTCGCGCTCTCGTACGTCAAAGGCGGCAAGCTCGATGATCTGTGCGGGGGCCCGACCCGGCCTTCGTGCCCGGCGGATCAGCGCGATCACGTGACGAGCGAGGTGACGTCGATCAACGCGCTCCGCGCGAGCGGCGCGGTGCTCGGCGGCCTCGGGATCGCGGGCGTGGTGACGGGCGCGGTGCTCCTCGCGCGCGCGACCAAGAAGCCCGCGTCCGCGAGCGTGATCGTGATGCCCGCGTGGACCGCGACGTCGGTCGGCGCCTTCGCGGTGGGCTCGTTCTGAGCTTGTTTTTGCGCTGATTTCAGTACGGGACGCAGGTGCCGAAGCCGTTCGGGTACATGCCGTTCACGCCGCCTTGGCAGACCGCGGTCGGGCCGCAGTCGTCCGAGCCCGGGCCCGTGTGGCAGAGCTTGACGCACGTGCTCGTCGCGGGGCGGCAGTAGTAGCCGGCCGCGCACGGGCACGCCTGATCGTCGTACCCGTCGCCCGGCTTGACGCAGCTCGTGAGGCCCGAGGTGCGGACGATGGCGCACGTGAGGCCGGTCGGGCACGTCACGTCGTTCAAGAGCTCGCACGGGATCACGGGCGTGCACGTGGGGATCGGGATGCTCTCGCCGTTCATCTTGGCGGGCGCGCAATAGCTGTCCGCGGCGCACGCTTCGAGATCGCCGCAGCAATAGGGCCTGCACTTGCCGAGGGCGGCGGTCTCGACGCACCCGAGGCCGGGTTGGCAGTCCGCGGAGGTCGTGCACGGTTGCTCGACGCCGAACGTGCCTGTCGCTGCGCACACCGCGTGGACGTCGTTGCCGGAGGGGACGAGCTGGCATCCGACGACGCTGCTGTCTGGGGCGCCCATTTGGGGATCGCCGCCGAGCGCGCACGAGTCATCGGGGCCCGGGACGCACATGTCCGTGGGCGCGCCGCAGAGGTAGCTGTAGCTCCCGTCGATCGGGAGCAGGTCCTCTTGTTGATCGATGGGGATGTTGCCGCCCGATCCGCCCCCTGATCCGCCGCTCGACGCGCCGCCTTGGCCCGAGGAGCTGCCGCTCGATCCGACGCCTGACGAGGTCCCGCCCGGCATCCCTTTGACATCGGGGTTGTCTTCGTTCGCGACGATCCGGAAACTCCCGCAGCCTACGGCGGCGAAGGTGATCGCGGCGATGATGAGGATCGAAGGGGAGAGTCGGGGCGAGGGCTTCATGGTGCGGCGAAGAGGAAGCGGAAGAATCAAGTCATCCTACCATCCATCCTAACGCTTTCCATATCTCGTGCCGCGCGTTTGGGGCCTGGTTTTGGGGCTGATTATGCGGGCGGCGCGCGAGCGGGCATGGCAGCCGTGTCGCGGTCGCGGTCGGGTGATGGCACGGGGCCGCGGATTCGAACCGCGATTGATAGGGTCAAAGCCTACTGTCCTGCCCGTTGAACGAGCCCCGCAGAGGCGGAAGCAGGGTGAGTCGAACACCATGCCGATGAGGCACACACCGGTTAGCAGCCGGGCTCGGCGCCGCCGCCGATTCAGCTTCCAGAGGCGGAAGGTGGAGGTCTCGATCCCCACACCCCGAAGGGGTGCGCACTGCTTTCGAGGCAGGCTCGGCTCCCCGGCCGATTCACGCTTCCAAAGGTTCAGTAAAAAACGAGGGGTGGAAGGTGGAGGTCTCGATCCCCACACCCCGAAGGGTGCGCACCGCTTTCAAGGCGGGCTCGGCGCCCCGGCCGATTCACGCTTCCAATTCCGACGCTGATTCACGATGGGGTCCCATTCGTAAGGACGGGCAGAAGGCGGAGGTCTCGATCCTCAAACGGTCATCGCCGTTCGCGCTGTGTTCCAGACAGGCCCGGCGCCCCGGCCGGTTCACCTTCTAAAAAGATGTTGAGAGGCGACCCCGCTCGCCCCTCGTTGGGGAGGGGCGAGCGAGGTGCTTTTGAGCCGCGGGTCACTGGAGCATGCCCGCGCAGTAGGAGGCCCACGCGTCCGGCACGTTGCCGTGCCGTGGGAGGACGGGGGTCATCGGGAGCCACTTCGGCTTGACCGGCTTGCGGAGGAGCATCATTCCTGCCTGCTCCGGGGTGCGGCCCCTCTTGCGAGAGTTGCAGCCGTAGCAGGAGGTCACGATGTTCTCCCAGATGGTCCTTCCGCCTTGCACGCGGGGCACGACGTGGTCGTAGTTGAGCTCGGAGACACGCTTTTTGTCACCGCAGTATTGGCACCGGAACCCGTCGCGCACGAAGACGTTGACGCGGGAGAACTTGACTCCACGCTTCATGTCGCCGAGCGGCCTCTTGAGCCGGACGACGGACGGCGTGCGGATGCTGGTGCTGGGGGAGCAGATGGCCTCGTCGTATTCGGCGATGACCTCGACCTTCCCCAAAAATGTCATGGTGACGGCGGTCTGCCAGGAGATGACCTTGTGGGGCATCATCCACGGTGTCAGGAGCAATGTCTGCGCGCTCATACTCTCCATCTCCTCGAGGTTTATTGACCTCTACCTCTTCTTTTTCATGGCTTGTTTTTCTCCAAAGGGCGCTGCTTCGCGCGGTGTCACCGGTGGGGGTCGAACCCACATACCCATTTCGGGCACGGCTTCTCAGGCCGTCGCGTATGCCAAATTCCGCCACGGTGACGTAAAATTGCGGGTGTCCATGGAGGGAGTCGAACCCTCATATTGGCGGGGTTTGAGGCCGCTGCGTTTGCCAATTTCGCCACACGGACGCGAGAGACGATGATGGATGCGTTGGTGTCCACGGAGGGATTCGAACCCTCAAATCACGGTTTCTGAGACCGTTGCGGTTGCCAGTTTCGCCACATGGACATGGGTGCGGGGCGTGGGGATCGAACCCACCTCGGCCGGCTCGTCGCGCCGGTGCTCTCGCCAGAGAGCGAGCCCCGCATCGTGATGGTGGGGTATCCGCGGATCGAACGCGGCGCGAGCTCTTTATCGGAGAGCTCAGGTCAACCAGGCCATCATACCCCGTTGGTTCTTCGGTGCGGGATCAGGGGATCGAACCCTGCGGAGGCGGTGTGTGGGACCGCTGCGTTCGCCAGCTCGCTCATCCCGCGTGGTCTGGATGGAGGGATTCGAACCCCCAACTTCCGGCTCCCGACGCCGGCGCTCTACCAAATTGAGCCACACCCAGAGGGTCGCGATGGAGGGATTCGAACCCTCGCGGCCGGCCTTATGAGAGCCGCCCCTCACCATGAGTCATCGCGGTAGCAGGAGCAAGAATCGAACTTGCAGAGCCGAGGGTATGAGCCTCCGCCGGGACCTTCCCTTCCTGCATAACGTTGGTGGGGCGCCTGGGAGTTGAACCCAACATGTCCAAAGACGTCGGTTTTACAGACCAACCTGCGCGCCGGCGCTCGCCCCAAAATCACGGCACCCCCGCCGGGAGTCGAACCCGAACAACGAGCTTCGGAGGCTCGCGCCCGGGGCCGCCGGGACGGGGATACATAGCCTCTCTGCGAGGAGTTGAACCTCGACAACCGAGTTCGTAGCCCGGTGCTCAGTCCGCTGAGACAGAGAGAAAGGAGAGCTGCCGCGAGCGAGAGGTCTCTCGGCAGCTCGGCGTAACGGCGTCCCCAGCGGGAGTCGAACCCGCTTCTTCGGAGTGAGGTTCCGAAAGCCTATCCAAGGTAGCCGATAGGGACGAGATCCCGACTCCCCCTCTCCCGTGAGCGGGAGAGGGAGGCTCGGGGGTGAAGGTCGCGTCAGGCGGCCGCGCAGAGCGAGGCGTAGAGGACCTTGAAGCCGGTCCTCACGACTTGCCCGCTGAGCCGCGCGTTCGCGACCGTGGTGAGCAGGATGCCGTTGATGCGGTCGTCGGGGGCCCCGGCGACCTCGAAGGGCAGCCCGTGCAGCGCAGCGAACGTGCGCATGACCGAGCGACCCTCCTCCTCTTCGGCGCGAACGAGCGCGTCGCGGATGCCGTCAATCGAGCGATCGACGAGCCGCAGCGGCGCGCGGGTCTGTGGCCTTTGGAGGCCGCGCTTGCGCGCGCTCGCCGCGAGAGAGCCGTAGCAGACCCGGATGAGCGGGGTCCACACGACCTCCCAATAGGCGCTCGAAGGGGCGATCTCGACGCCCGCGATCTCGCCGCCGATGAGGATGATCGCGCCGCGTTGCTTCGGCACGATCTCGAACTCGGCGACGAACTCATCGAGCTCCTTTTGGAAGCCCTTGAGGAAGTACTCGAGATGTCCAGCCTCGGTGAGACCAACGCTCTTGTTGAGCTCGGTGATGCTGGCCCAGAGCTTGTTGAAGCTCTTCTCGTTCCGCACGCTGAGCGCCTTGGGCCGGAGGGCGGCAGGCAGGATGAGCATCCCGTGCTTGTCCTCTGCGATGTATCCGCCTTGGCCTTGCTGCACGCACATCGCGGTGTCGATGGCGCGGCTCTCCTTGGGCTTCAAGAAGACGCCGCTGCCGATCGCGTGGTCCTGTGCCCTCTGCGCCACGACCCAGCCCGCCGCCGTGGGGACGATGGTGGGCCGGTCACTGTCGTTGCGCAGAAGGACGGTGCCATATCCCGAGGTGCCGACCGTGAGCTCCGGGGGAGCAAACGTGTCGTCATCCTCGCCGAGGATCGGGATCACCTGCATGAGGCCCGCGCTCTGCACGTGCCCAACGCCGGTGCCCCGAAGGATCTCATGAACGGTGAGAGACATGGTTTGATCCTCCTTTAGACACGGGGGAGCGCGGCGTGGACCAGCGACACGAGCCCACGAATGGGATCGGCCGCGAGGAGGCCGCGCAACATCGAGATACCGAGCGCCTCCGGGCTTACCGCGGGGAGGGTCGGCGCGAGGCCCTCGGCGAGCGCGCGCACGCCGCCCGACTCGGCCGCGAAGACCGGAGAGAGGTGGTAGACGGGCGTGCTCACACCGATGCTCCGCGCCGCGGAGAGGGTCTCCGCGAAGCGGCCGCGAGGGCGGTTCTCGTAACCATCGCTGATCACGAAGATGGCCTCGGCGTCGCCGCCGAGCAGCGTCAAGAGCCCCTCGGAGAGCGAGGAGTCCCCGCTCGGCCGCATGAGCCTCGCGCTGCCGTTGACGGCGCCCGACTCGCCACCCGCGTAGACCACGCGCGCGTCTGCGACGTGCATGAGCATGTCGCGGAGCGCGAGCGCGATGGCCATGGGACGGAGCTTTTGATCACCGCCGCCCATCATGGACCGAGACGCGTCGACGAGGATGCCAATCCGCGAAAAACGCGCCGGGAAGGCCGCCGCCGCGCGCCGAGCCCGCTTGTCGAGCGCCTCCTCGATGGCGGGGGTGAGCCCGTTCTCGAAGGCGTAGACATAGAGCTTGACCGCGTCGTAGTGCGAGGGGTCCATCTCCACCACGACGCCCGCCTCGGCCGCCCTCTTCTGGACGGTGAGCCGTTGTGCCTTGGTGAGCGATCCTGCGGTGAGGCGGAGGACCTCTGCCTTGTCGACGCCGCTGTGGTAACGGCCGCGGATACCCTCCAAGACCTCGGGAGGCAGCTTGTGGCCGGCGGTCAAATCGACCTTGGCGAGCTGGAAGCCGAGGAGCAGAGGGAGGGTGACGCGCTCGCGGATCCCGAGGATGAACGCGACGCACTCGTACACCCGCTCGCGGTCGAGCGGAGCGTGCTTGTCGATGAGCGAGCGCAAGATCGCGCGCTCCTTCGCGTCGCGGGCCTCATCGGGCTTTTGCAGGATCGACCGGACGATACCGAGCCTCCGCTCGCCCCACGCGTGGCGCAGGGCCGAGACGATCTTGGCGCGGTACTTGACCGACCACAGCTCGAGCCGCGGCGAGCCGAGGATGGTCCGCAGGATGAGCTTGCGCGTACGTGCGTTGTTCGCCTTGCGGACGCCGCTCTCGGGCGCGCTCACGCGCAGACCCTCGAAGAGCTTCATCACCCGTTGCGCGGGCAGCTCCTCCACCAGGCGGTGGAGGATCTTGGGCTCGATCG
>CAYTJL010000046.1:16609-32338 GCA_964437785.1 uncultured Polyangiaceae bacterium | reverse complement strand
GTCATCCTCCATCCGCTTCTCGCCGAGCAGGTTCTTGAGGCCGAGCTGGCGCGCGTAGTCGGTGACGCCCGGGAGCACCAGGCAGAGCGCGTAGAGCCTCCGATCGAGCCTCAGCATCGCCTCGTGGGCGCGCTGCGCGGCCGCCATCTGCTCTTCACGGGTGTTGTCGTGGGTCGCCCTCGCGGTCGCGGTGATCGCGGCGTCGAGGAACGAGAGGGTGATTTGGCCAGCGTCGCTCGCGGCGACGTCGGCGGGGAGCGACCACACCTCAGCGGCGGTCGCCTTGACGGTCTTCTCGACAACCTGTTGCATGGTCATGGGTTGATCGCTCCTTGTTGGTTGTTTGAAAAAAAACCGGGGATAGAGCTCGGGTCGTTTTTGATGTCCTACCATTGGACCATCGCCCCGTAGAGTGGGGCGAGCTGGAATCGAACCAGCACCTTCGGCTGGAAAGGCCGATGTCTCTGAACCGACACGAAAGTTCCCCGGGTGAGAGAGGCGCGCGGGGACACCGGAGAGGGTACGAGCTCGAGGTTCGTCGTTCCGTTTTAATTACGGACCCATTTTCAACGTGGGTGGTTTCCTGAACGAGCGCGTGAGTACCGGTGTCGTCCGCGAGCGGGAGGGGGCACGGGTAGAGAGCCGGCGCATGTTTGTTTCGAGATGGGATTTGAACCCACAGCGAACAGCGTTGGAGGCTGTTGCCCTACCCTTGGGCGACTCTGAATGAGCGGGCGAGTCCCGTGCCTTCTCCCGCGCGCGGACCGCGCGGGGTCGGAGTGGCCGGATTCGAACCGGCGATCTTCTGTCCCCCAGACAGACGCTCTTGCCAGGCTGAGCCACACTCCGTCTTTGGCCCATCGCGTGACGATCGCGATGAGCCGTTCGATTGTCAAAGAGCGGGCGCGTCGTCGATTGACGAGGCGCGCGCGGCGTCCCCAGCGGGATTCGAACCCGCATCCCTGGATCGAGAATCCAGTCGCCTGAGCCGTTAGCAGATAGGGACAAAGAGAGAGACGAGTCTATCGAGAGAGCCCCCGGCGGGAGTCGAGCCCGCGTGCGGTCGTTTAGAAGACGACCCGCCCATCCCTGGGACGGAGGCGCAGAGGTCACCGCCCTTCACGTCGAGCAGCCGTGAGCGGCGGAGACCTCCAGAGAGCCGACCGGGAATCGAACCCGGAGAAACGGTTTTGCAGACCACGTCCCTCGCCTGAGGACCGGCTCAATCGTGATGTGGAGCGGACAGAGGGAATTGAACCCACTTCACCGGGTTGGAAGCCCGAGGCCCAGCCAATAGACCATGCCCGCTTGGGGTGCTTCGTTGGAGGAGCCCTCACCCCCCGCGCTTCGTTGGGGGGTGAGGGTCGGAATGGGGAGCAGGAGGGCAGAACCGGACAATCCAGGCGCGCAGCTTCATGAGCTTCATAAGAGCCTCCTCTCCTCGGTTGCTTGGTTGAGGGCCCATGCTTCCATGGGCCCGGGTGGACGTACGGGAATTGAACCCGCCTCCGCAGGGTCACAGTCTGCCCTCGTCACCAGACGAGTAACGCCCACATATCGTATGTCGAGAGATCGGCCGAGAGAGCCCTGCCGATCGGTGCGGTGAAGGGGAATCGAACCCCTACCGCGAGGCTGGCAACCCCGCACTCTACCGTTGAGCTGTCACCGCGTTACTATCGAGCTGCCCGCGAGAATTGCACTCACCGTCTCCCGCATACCAAACGGGCGCCCCGCTCTCTGGGCCTCGGCAGCGAAACCTGCTCCAATCGAGCAGGGAACAAACACAAGTGGAACCGATTGAACGGATCCGGCGCCCGGCGGCGAAGTTGGTGGGCGAACGCGATTCCCATCGAGCTCCTTGCTCGTGAGGTCGGCTCGTCCCGGTGGAGCGGCGGGGACTCGAACCCCGATCCCTACCTTGCGAAGGTAAGATTCTCCCGGTTGAACTACCGTCCCGACAAATACGATATCTGAAAGGAGACCTGGGCAAAAATACGTGTTGGGACGGCCGGTTTGACCCGGCCAGCGTTTCAGGCTATCAACCGATAACCCAACACAATCGGCCCATGGGTGGAGCGACGGGGAGTCGAACCCCGATATTCACATTGCAAGTGTGAGCTTCTCCCGTTGAATTACCGCCCCATAGATCGGACAAAAGAAGGGTGCTGGGGGGTATCTTAAGAGGATAACCCAACGCCCGCGGCCCGGCGCCCCCGAGGAGGATCGAACTCCCCTCACCTGATCGACAGTCAGGCTGCCTCACCAGAGGCATACGAGGGCAAACACCAATGTGACGTGAAGACGGACGAGGTTTCGTCGCGCGACCGACCTCGTGCCACGAGCACCGATAACGCGCGAGCGCCGGCCCGCCGGCAGGGTGTGAAGGAATCGAACCCTCTCGCCGGAGATTTGGAGGCTCCGCGGTCACCTTGACTCTACACCCTATGTCCCCCAGCGCGTCTTATCTTATGTTCTCTTAGACGCTCTGTCAACCTATTTGGTTCACTCTTTTTTATCTCCCTTGCTCTTTTCTTCGCGGCGTCTTCGAGGGGAGTCGAACCCCATTCACCTGATCGACAATCAGGCTGCCCCGCCGGGGGCACATCGAAGACTCGATATCTTTTATGTTCTCTTAGACGCTCTGTCAACCTACTTGGTTCATTCTTTTTTCTTCACCCGTCTTTTTATCTAGCCATCTATTAAGCCAGCGTTATCGCTCGAATCGCCCTGAAAAACAGTGCTGCAACAGCGCGAGCGAAGTGGGCGGAGGGGGATTATCGTGCGAGCGGGGTGAGCGAGGGCCACGTGAGCGGAGGAGGGGACTTGCGACGTCTCGTCCTCCATGTGATGCGGGTCCACGTGTCAGAGCGAGGCTGTCCCCGACGGAGCGACCTGTGGCCCTCCGAATCCCCCGATGCGCGATGACCCCCTCCGATCCACGAGCGATCGTCTAGAAGCCGTCTCATAAATCTGCTGCGCGCCCCGCTGACGTGTCCTCGCTGCGCTTCCGGTGCTCAAATACGGGAGTATTCTCCGCTCCGGTTCTCGCTCGGACACGTGATCGGGGCGCTCGCGACGATTTATGAGACGGCTTCTACTATCCGGCGCCGTTGACGGGATTTGAACCCGCGTCATCCCACTGGAAAAGTGATAACCATCCCTGACCGGCCCTCGCAGGCAAACATTAGAGACGGTGTTTTAGGTGCTCTACCAGGCTGAGCTACAACGGCGTGCGGCACCCCCGGCGGGATTCGAACCCGCTTCTTCCGGTTTAGGAGACCGGCTCCGAGTCCAGGTCGGCTCGGGGGTATAAACGAGGTGAGCTGCTCTTGCCCAAGCGGCTCACCTCAGAGGGTCATGCCCTCGCGAAATCGGCCATCAGCGCGGGCGCTGCCGCGTCGAAGCCGACCACATCGAGCATCCCTGCGTCGGACGGGTCTGCGATGGTGAAGCCCGTGGCGGTCATCCCGACCACGACCAGCTTGGCCGCCCGCCCAGTCGCCTGGCGGTAATCGCGCAGCGCTTGGAACGGGTGGACCTTCCCAAACCACGTCTCGTTGTCCGTGTAGACCACGAACGTGTCGACCTCGACCTTGTTCTCCTTGGCCCAGATCATCGGCAAGGCGCAATCGGTGCTCCCGAAGGGCAGGCCATCCACCCTCTTCAGCACGTCATCGAGCCTTTGATGTGCGGAGATCCCGAGCCGCGTGAGCGATCCCGTGAACCCGACCACATCATAGAAGGGCTCGACCTTGGCTGTCGCGAGCGCCATGGCCGCGCTCCCCACGCGGGGGGAGAGGCCGGGGACGCCGGCGATGGTGCCCCCGCACATGGAGCCCGAGACGTCGAGCGCCAGGAGGTGCCGCTTGCCGGTCGGATCGATGGTCTTGAACGACAGATAAAACGCGTCGTTCAAGGCGTCCACGATCTCGCGCGCGGGCTTCCATGAGAGCGCGTTGTCGCGCCGCATGGCTCGCTCGCCGTGGCCCTGCTCATAGACCTTGAGGGCCGAGAGCAGCGCGACCGGGTGGACACGAGACCTCTTGAGCCGCGGAGCGTCCGTGATTTGCCGCGCGACCCTGCGCGTCGTGGACGAGAACGAGCCAAAGAGGCCGACCGCGGTCATCTTCCCGAGGTTGCGGAGGAGCGCTGTCAAAGGCATGTCCTCGAGCAGCGCCTCCCAGACGTCGGGATCGTTCTTCCACTCGGTGAGCAGCATCTCGTGGGTGAAACGGTGCTCCCGGATGAGCGCCAACGTGGTCTTCTTGTCCTTGGACGCCTGGAGCGCCTCGAACGCGGTGACCATCGCAGGCAGCTTGTCGAGCTCGACCGGCGCGCCCTTCGTGGGCTCCTTGAGGAGCCCCTCCATACCGCCGGTGATCCAGCGATAAAGCGCCTGGTGCTCCGGTGTCGGCGCCGTGGGGTGAGCGAGCCTCAGCACGTCACGGTGGCTCCACCCGTCGCGGGAGCGGTACTTGAGGGCCTGGTACGCGAGCCTCTGAATGGGCTTGTCGTTGTACCACGCCGCGACCGCCTTGCGGAGACCGCGGCCCCAACGGCGAAAGCCCTCCACGTCGCGGACGAAGTGGAAGAGATCCGTACCGGTGCGGCACACCTCGGGGATCGCCGCGAGCGCCGCGCGGCGGACGTCAATGGCGGTGTCCGCGGAGGCCATGGCGAGCGCGAACACCGCGGGAGCGTTCTTGGGCGCGCGCCCGTCGCGGCTCACCTCGACGATGCGCGCGACGGTGCGGAGGCCGTCCTTGGCCAAGCACGCGAGGACCGTCTTTGCGTTGTCGAGGGTCATCGCGCGCTCGGTCGCGTAATACGACCCACCCTCGCACCCGAGGATGAGCCACCGATCGAGCTTGGGCCAGAGGCCGAGCTCGAACACGAACCCTCCGGCGTTGTTCTTCACCTGATCCGAACGGGCCTTCTCCCGCTGCGGCGTGAAGAGCGCCGTGAAGTGCTTGGCATAGCTCACCATGGTGTCCTCCTTTATCGGTGTCGGCCCGCTCGTCGCGGGCGATGGTTATGGGTTCAGCGGTCGAGACGGCCGGAATCGAACCGGCGAGCTCCTCACCCCAAATGAGGCGCCTTTCCACTAGGCTACGTCTCGAAGGTGGGTTGTCCTGGAGTCGAACCAGGTTCTCGGAGGCTTCAGCTCCGCGCAGAATCACCGGACTTGCTCACAACCCGTGAGAGAAGAAGGAGAGAAGAAGATGGTAGCCCGTAGGGGAGTCGAACCCCTCCACACTGGTTTGAAAGACCAGGATCCTGACCGCTAGATGAACGGGCCAAATACGCGAAGGGAGCCCCAGCCCGGAGTCGAACCGGGTCCTCCTGATTACAAGGCAGGTGCTCCACCTCTTGAGCTTCAGGGGCAAGGTGAACAACGTGGAGCCCTCGCCCGGAGTCGAACCGGGTCCACCTGCTTACGAGTCAGGTGCTCTGCCACTTGAGCTTCGAGGGCGTGATCGGCTGCGGCGGAGGGACTCGAACCCCCAAGGGCTCGCTTAACAGGCGAGTGCTCTACCATTAGGCTACGCCGCAAGATGACAGAGGTCGTCGACGGACGACCCCCATCGTGATCACAATCAATGAGATCGATTGTCAGAGACCAAGGCGCGATCGCCTTCGATCGCGCGTAGTACCAGGGGTGGGGCTCGAACCCACACAGGCGGTTTCAGAGACCGCTGCCCTCGCCGATTAGGCTACCCTGATGTGCAAACCATCTATGTAAAGGAGCGCGTGCTCCAGCGGACCCGAGGGGACTCGAACCCCTATATGACCGCTTAAAAGGCGGCGACTCGACCATTGAGAGACGGGTCCAATCACGCCTCGACCGTTCGAGGCGCTCGGTGAGCTCGGAGGGACTCGAACCCTCATACTACCGCTTAAGAGGCGGCTACTCGGCCGTTGAGTGACGAGCTCAGATCGGCCCAAAGACGCGTCGTGAGATGCGCCCCGGGCCTCGTGTTCGTGAGAGTCCATCAAGAGGAGAGACCCTGTTGACGGACGGAGGACCTGAAGGGACTCGAACCCTCATGAACGCCGTGTAAGAAACGGCTGCTCGGCCTTTGAGCGACAGGTCCAAAACAATGATTCGATATCTGCTGCCGCGCGCGCTGGGCGCACCTCTCCCCTCCGGCGAGCCCGCTCCGCGGACGCACCCCTCCCCACGATGCTTCAACCCCCTTGTTGCTTCATCCGATCACAGCGGGCACACGTCACCTCCTAAACGGCGGAGATACCGTATCGAGAGATGCGGACGAGAGGCCCGCTGGGCGCCCCTTTGGGCACACCACACCTAGGCTCGCGCAACGTCGTTGTCACGCAAAGCGACTGAAAAAGCCTGAAAAAGCCGAGGAAAACGAGGCCCAGAAACGCCGAAGGCCGCCTCGGGGTATCCCGGGCGGCCTTCGCATGCGTCTCGAAGAGACGAATACTAGCGCCGCCCTAAAGCCTATCCTCCGGCTTGATGCTGCTGGCTTTGGGGCTCACGGAGCCACGACCGCCCAAATTCGCCGAGAGGACGAGCGTTCCTCGTTGAAATGAGGTAAATTCGCGATGCTCCCAACCGAGCGCAAGCAGCCCCGTCGTCGCGTTCAGCGACGTGGCGGTAAGCATGGGCTGGCGTTGACAGAGATACATTGCGATTCCCCAGACTGACTTGGGTGACTGTATAAGACCTCAGACGAGATGCGCAAGTAAAAAGTTTCCTCAAGCCCCATTTTTTTTGAGGGGCTTTGGGAGGTGGGTTTGACCCTCACCCTTCGGCACCATCGTGCCATCGTGCCATCGTCGGGCGTCAGGTCGGGGCGATAGGCTCGGCCGCCGGCCCGACCACGTTCACGGTACGCCCGGAGACGACGAGCTCTACGCCCGGATTGGCATGTTTGTATTTGACGTGACCGAGCGCGGCCCATGACCCGTCGACGATCGCCGCGCTCGTGATGGAGCCGACCTCTTCGCCGGAAGGCAACGTAAGAGGAGCGCTCCGGTCGAGCGCCTCATCGCCTTGGACCGTGAGGCGCATGAGGCGCTTTTTGACGTGACCCCGCTTCTCCACCATGAAGACCGTCTCTTGGCCGAGGTAACACCCCTTGGTGAAGCTCACGGCCACCTTCTCCAACGAGGCCTCTTGAGGGAGCGATTGATCGTCGAAGTCGACGCCGAAGCGGGGCAATCCCCACGCGAGGCGGAGCGGCTCCCACGCGGCGTCGTCGATCACGCGCGCTCCCCCCGCGCCTGCGATCGTCGCCGCGAGCGCCGCGGCAGGCTCGTTCGCGACGATCACCACCGCATCGCCGCGCCCGGTCCAATCGACGATCGCGGCCTCGGCGCCGAGCGATCGGGCGCGCGCGACGAGCGCCTTGGCCTCGATCGGGCCGCCCGCGTGCGCGAAGACGACGCCGCGCGGCTCGATCTCGCCGAGCTCGACGTCCTCCATAATCAAATGACGATCGAAGGTGTCGCGCACGCGCTCGGCGATCGCGCCGGAGACGACCACGGTGAGCGCGTCGTCGCCGAAGAGCACCCAGAGCTCGGCGAGGATCTTCCCCGTCTTGCCGACCGAGAGGCCATAAGCCCCCTCGCCCGGCTTTCGGATCGCGAGATCACACGTGACGAGGCCGTTGAGCCAACGCGCGCGATCGGCGCCGCGCGCGGTGAAGACCGCGAGATCCGGCCGCGGATGAAGCACCAAGCCTGTCACGGATCCACCTCCTCGATGAGCGACGCGAAGCTCGTTGAAGCATAGAGCGAGGCCGGCGCGATCGCCGCGTCGGCCACACCGACGAGCGATCGCGCGCCCGCCTCGTCGAGATCGTCGACCCACACGACGATCACCGGCCCGCGCGGCGCTTCTGCGGCGATCGACGCGGCCTCGCGGACGGAGCCCGCCCGGATCACGATGCCTTTGGCGCCCGCGGCGACGGCCTGTTTGCACGCGTCGATCGACGTGGCCCACGCGAGCGGCGCCATCCGCGTGGACTTGATCGCGGCGGAGACGTCCGCCCACGACGCGAGCGGAGCGCACGCGCCGTCCGCGCCGTTTTGTCGCGCGAAGAGCGCGTCGTCCGCCGCTTCGGCCAACGCGAGGCTCAACATCGGGATCGATCGCGTGGCGCGCGCAGCGGCCACCATCGCCGGCCCCGGCGCCTCCATCGCGAACGCAGGCGCGTTGGCCGCGTCGAGGTGCGCCGCGTCCTCCGCGGCGCGCTCGGGCAGGAGGAGCGGCACGAGCGCGAGCGCCTTTCGCCGCCGGGAGAGGGCTTGGAGCAAATCCCGTGTGGAGGGGACGATGGTGCCGGCGCGGATGTCTGTCATGATGGTTGTCTATAGGGGAGGCTCAAGCGCCGAGCGAGACGGGGTTTTGATCATCGACCTTGAACCACATCGCGGTCTGATCGCCCTCGTAACAAATGGCCCCTTCGTGCCGGAATTCGAACGAATAACGGATCACGTGGCGCGTCTTGCCGAGCCGCTGTTTGGTCGCGACGCACAGCGCCTCGATGGGCGCGCCCGGCGGCACGAGCTTGCGGAAGACCACTTTGTGGATGTGCGTGCCGTAGCCGATCCACCCGTCGCGATGGCGGTAGTCGAGCGCGTAATAAAGGTGGATGAAGCCGAGCATCCCCGTCGCGTGGACCATCACCGCGCCGGCCACGTGGCTCGGGTGGAGCGTCGGGTGCGCGCGCTGCGACGACGTGAACGGCATCGGCTGATCCGTCGGCATCGAGCAGCGGATCGTGCTCTTTTCGCGGTCGAGCTCCAGGAGCGTGTCGAAGAAGAGGACGTCCGGTCCGTACGGCAGATCGGCCAAAAAGGCGGGGTCGTCGCGGAAGCGAAGCGGCAGAGACGCGGGCACGGGCATGGTGGCCCGGGGCCGTAGCAGCGCCGCGACGAGTCAGCAAACGTGCGCGAGAAAGCGCGGTAATTCAAGGGTGACGGCCGCGATCGTCGCGCGGCGCGCGCGCCCCCCTCGTCGCGGCCCGCGGATGGCGACGTCGATCCGGGTTTGACGATCCGCGGCAACGCGCGTAAGCCCTTGGCCATGAAAGCAGTAGGGCAGCGCTGGCCCTTTGTGCTCGCGTTCGTGGCGTGCCTGTTCGGCCTCTTCTTCGCGGCTTTGTCCTCGAACGACTATGCGCGCCACCTCGATCGGCAGATGCACGACGTCCACTGCTCGTACATCCCCGGCGCCGCCCCGGCCTCCAAAGACAACGCGTGCCGCGCGGCGATGTACAGCCCGTACGCCGCGCTCTTCCGCGATCGGTATTGGGGCGGCGTCCCCATCTCGCTCTTCGCGCTCGGGGCCTTCTCGTTCTTCGCCGCGTTCGCGCTCTACCTCTCGCTCGCAGGGACGCGCGCGCCGCGGCGTGCGCCGCGCTTCTTCGCGATCATGGCGACGAGCCCGCTCCTCGTGTCGGGCCTCATGGCCTTTATCTCGGCGACCAAGCTCGGCCAGTTCTGCAAGACGTGCACGGGCATCTACATCGCGTCGGCGTCGCTCGCGATCTTCGGGTGGATCGGCGTCGTGGTCGACGCGCGCGCCGAGCGCGATCGGCGCGATCCCGGGCCCATCCCCGACGCGGCCAAGACGTCGTTCGACGAGGTCCTGCCGCCCGGGCTCCGGCCCGATGGGCAGCTCTGGCAGGTCGCCGCGTGGGCGGTCGCGCTCGCGGTCGCGTCGGTGACGCCGGCGGGTCTCTACGTGAGCGCGCTGCCCAGCTACACCACGGTGATCACCGCGTGCGGCAAGCTCCCGAAGCCGGCCGAGCCGCCGAGCACGCTGCTCCACTTCACGCCTCCGGGCGCCAAGCAGCCGGCCACGTTGTTCGTCGATCCGCTCTGCCCGACGTGCAAAGCGCTCCACAAAAGGCTCAGCGCGGAGGGCTTTTTGGATCAACTCGACATGACGCTGGTGCTCTTCCCGCTCGACAGCGACTGCAATTGGATGCTGGATAGGCCCCTTCACCCGGGCTCGTGCGCGGTGACCAAAGCCATCTTGTGCAGCGAGCACCGCGCCATGCGCGTCTTGGAGTGGGCCTATGACAACCAAGACGACATCTTGGCCGCGGCCAAGGCGGGCGGCGGCATCCCCAACGTGCGCGCGATGATCGCGGCGGCGTGGCCCGGGCTCGACACCTGCATCGACAGCAAAGACACGACGCAACGTCTCCATAGGATGCTGCGCTTCATCATCGCCAATCAACTGCCGGTCTCGACGCCGCAGGTCTTCATCGGCGACACGAAGCTCTGCGACGAAGACACGGACATGGGCCTCTCCTACACGATGCGCAGGCTCGCCCCTGCGCTGGTCGCGAGGTGACATCATGAAGGGCGCTGGGGTCATCGGTCTTACGATTGGGTGCGTGCTCATCGCGGCGAGCACGCTGGTGGTCAAGGCCGAGGTGAGCGACGCGGCGGTGCGCCTCCGCACGGGCGTGACCGAGGACAAGAAGCCCAAAGCGGCCATCGCCAACGACGCGGAGGCGCCTTATTGCACACCGCAGTTCAAGACGGTGCTCGAGAAGGTGCTGCACGCCTGTGGGCTCGTGGGCGGGCAGGAGCGGCGGGGGTGCCAGCCGGCCGACGTGAAGTCGCTCGCGCAGATCAGCGATGATGACTTCAACGCGCTCTTTACGCCGCTCAAGTCGCGCGGGGCGGTCATCATGTTCGACGACGGCGCCGAGAAGCTCGACGAGGGCGCCAAGAAGATGATCGAGGAGCTGTGGACCGACCGGCGCGGCGCGCGGTACTTCTTCGTCGTGGCGCGCGCGTCCAAGACCGGCGGCGCCGACTTCAACCGGACGCTCTCGCACAAGCGCGCCAACTCGGTGCTCTTCTTCTTGTCCGACAAATTCAAGGAGCCCGACCTCGACAAGCAGGTTGGCCTCTTGTGGCTCGGTAACGAGTTCGCGCAGCTCGGCAAAGAGTATTGCGAGTGGAACACCTCGCGCGACAAAAAGCGGTGCTCGGCCGAGGCCATCAACAGGAGCGCGTTCGTCTCATGGGTGGATTGTCAACTGTGATGCTCTCTCCGCGCAGGCTTCAAAGCGCGTTCTTTGGCCTCTTCGCCTCATCGCTCCTCGGGTGCGACGGCGGCAAGGCGGACTTGCCCCCTCCGCCGTCGGGCGAGCGGGCGGCCATCGTGACGGCCAAGGCAGCTCCGTCGCAGGCGCCTGCGCCGGTCGTGACCAACAAGCCTGCTCCGAGCGCGCCGCGCAAGCTGTGTGATGGGCAAAAGGATCGCGCGGGCCCCAAAGGCACCATCAAGACGGCGGCCGCCGCGGGCGAGGAGAAGCCCGCATCGTCCTTGCCGCTCGGCGTCGGCAAGTGGGTTTGGGTGAACCTCTGGGCCGCGTGGTGCGGCCCTTGTAAAGAGGAGATGCCGCGGCTCATCGCCTGGCAAAAGAAGCTCTCGCAGGCGGGGGTGCTCGTCGAGCTCGCGTTCGTGTCCATCGACGACGACGAGCGCCAGCTCCAGCGCTTCTTGGACGCGCAGCCCAAGGGCGGTGTGCGCGCCTCGTATTGGCTGCCCGAGGGCGAAGGCCGCAACGATTGGCTCGGATCGGTCGGGCTCAAGCCCTCGGTCGAGCTGCCTGTCCAAGCGCTGGTCGCGCCGAGCGGGCAGCTCGCGTGCGTGATCCAAGGCGCGGTCGAGGACAGCGATTATCCGGCCGTGCAAACCATGCTCACCCAAAAGCGGTGACACCCGGCCGCGCCGAATGCCCAACCGCGCTCATCACAACGCCGCGCATCGCGCGATGAACGCGCTCAAGAAGCGTGACAAGGCCCACGCCTCGCGGCGCGGCCTCGCGCTCGCCAAAGAGGCGCCCGCGCGCACGCATCATGCGGTGTTGACGATGGACTGTTTGGAGCTGCTCCGCGCCCTCCCGAGCGGCTCGGTGCAGCTCATCGTGTGCGACCCGCCGTACAACATCAAGCTCGCCTCGTGGGACGCGCGCGACGATTACCTCACGTGGGCCGCGGCGTGGCTCGCCGAGTGCGAGCGCGTGCTCGGCGAGACTGGCAATCTGGTGATCTTCGGCGGGCTCCAATACCAAAACGAGGTGACGAGCGGGGACCTCCTCACGCTCATGGGCCACATGCGCGCTCGAAGCGCGATGAGGCTCGTGAACCTCATCGTGTGGAATTACCCCAACGGCATGAGCGCCCAACGCTTCTTCGCGAGCCGCCACGAGGAGATCGCGTGGTTCGCCAAGACCCCTCGTTATTACTTTGATCTCGACGCGGTGCGGGAGCCTTATGACGCCGCCACGAGGGCCGTTTATAGCAAAGACAAGAGGCTCCGCCCCGAGAGCGTGGCGCGCGGCCGAAACCCCACCAACGTTTGGCGCATCGGCCGGCTCAACGGCAACGCGAAGGAGCGCGTCGGCCACCCCACGCAAAAGCCCCTCGCGATCGTGACGCGGATCGTGCGCGCGCTCTCGTACCCCGGGTCCGTGGTGCTCGACGTCTTCGGCGGCAGCGGGGTCACGGCGCGCGTCGCGATCCAAGAGGGCCGTCACAGCGTGGTGGGCGACGTCGATCCGTCGCTCCAAACCTATGTGGAGCGGCATCTCGCGCAGATGGCCGAGCGCTCGGGCGCGCGGCTCCCAGCCTACGACGTGGCGCGCGCGCTCTCTCCGCATCACCCGGTCCTCGCGCGACGAAAGCCTCTACCCGCCGGCCGGAAGTGACACTAAGGGTCGGCCCCATGCCCGGCTCTCCCATCCCGTTCGTCACGGAGCAGACCTTCGAGCGCGAGGTCATCAAGAGCGAGCTCCCTGTCCTCATCGACTTTACCGCCGATTGGTGCGCTCCCTGCAAAACCGTCGCTCCCGAGGTCGACGCGGTCGCGCGTGAGCTCGAAGGCAAAGCGAAGGTGGTCAAGATCGACATCGATCGAAGCAAGCGCATCGCCACCATGCTGCGCGTGCAAGCCGTGCCCATGTTCATGGTGTTCTTCAAGGGCCGGCCGGTCGCCGCCGATCAAGGCGTGCTGCGGCGCAACCAGCTCCGCGAGCTCGTCGAGCCCTTCCTCCCGCGCGCCGAGGGCGCGATCCGTGCGATGGAGCTGGCGCAGCTCATCCGTGAGGGCCAAGCCGTCCCCGTCGACACGCGCGAGGCTCCGACGTTTGGCCGCGCGCGCATCCCGAGCGCGGTCAACATGCCCATCGACGAGATCGAGAACCGTTTGGCCGAGCTCCACATGTTGCCGGGCGCGCCCGTCGTGTACTGCCGCTCGGGCGACAAGACCAAAGACCTCGCCCAGAAGCTCGCGGACAGCGGCATCCCCGTAGGCTTCCTCGAAGGTGGTTTTCTCGCGTGGGAGGCCGAGGGCCTGCCCATCGAGCGACCCGACTGAGATCTCCTCAAAAATAAGGCTATTCCGCGCGGAAAGGGTCCGTCGAGCGATGTCCGATCCCATCTCCAAAGGTCTCTTCGAGCGCGCGCGCGCGCTCATCCCCGGCGGCGTCAACAGCCCCGTGCGCGCGTTCCGCGCCGTGGGCGGCGAGCCCGTGTTCATCCAGCGAGCGCAGGGCGCGCGCGTCTACGGCGAGGACGGCGCCGCGTACATCGATTACGTGGGCTCGTGGGGGCCTGCGATCTTGGGCCACGCGCACCCCGACGTCGTTCGCGCGGTGCAAAAGGCCGCCGAAGGAGGGCTCTCGTTCGGCGCTCCCACGGCGGGCGAGGTGCGCTTCGCCGAGGCCATTCGATCGATGTATCCGCACCTCGACAAAGTGCGGTGCGTGTCGAGCGGGACCGAAGCCACGATGAGCGCGATCCGCGCCGCGCGCGGCTTCACCAAGCGCGATCTCATCGTCAAGTTCGAGGGCTGTTATCACGGCCACGCCGATCACCTGCTCGTCAAAGCGGGCTCGGGGCTCGCCACGTTCGGTGAGCCCGATTCGGGCGGCGTGCCCGAGGGCATCGCGCGCACCACGCTCACGCTGCCGTTCAACGACGAGGCCGCGCTCCGCGCGCTCTTCGCCGCGCGCGGCGGCGAGATCGCCGCGGTGATCACCGAGCCCGTCGTCGGCAACATGGGCTGCGTGCCGCCGGCCGAGGGCTTTTTGCAGGCGATCGTGAGCGTCTGCAAAGAGCACGGCGCGCTCTCGATCTTCGACGAGGTCATGACGGGCTGCCGCCTCGCGCGCGGCGGCGCGCAGGAGCGCTACGGCGTCGTGCCGGACATGACCACGCTCGGCAAGATCATCGGCGGCGGCATGCCGCTCGCGGCGTACGGCGGGCGCGCGCCGATCATGGATGTGATCGCGCCGCTCGGCCCCGTGTATCAAGCGGGCACGTTGAGCGGCAACCCCGTCGCCGTGGCCGCGGGCCTCGCGACGATCGAGCGGCTCGACGCCGCGCTCTACGAGAAGCTCGAACGGCTCGGCGCCTCGCTCGAAGCGGGCCTCGCCGACGCGGCCAAGCGCGCGGGCGTGCAAGCGGTGGTGCAGCGCGTGGGCTCGATGATCACGCTGTTCTTCACGAGCGGGCCGGTGCGTTCGTGGGCCGACGCGAAGGGCGCGGACACGAAGCGTTTTGGATCGTGGCACGCGGGGTTGCTCGCGCGCGGCGTGTATTGGCCGCCGTCGCAGTTCGAGGCCGCGTTCCTCTCGGGCGCGCACACGGAGGACGACGTCGCGCGCACGGTGAGCGCGGCGTTCGAGTCGCTCCGCGACGGAGGTCCGCGTCATGCCGGGTAGACCGACGCGCGCGGTGGTGACGGGCGCGGGCAGCGGCCTTGGTCGCGCGATCGCGGTGGAGCTCGGGGCGCGCGGCGCATCGGTGCTCGTCGCGGACATCAACCTCGACACGGCCGAAGAGACCGCGCGCCTGCTCCGCGATCGCGGCGCGAAGGCGCACGCGTACGCGTGCGACGTCGCCAAATGGAGCGAGGTCGAGTCGCTCGCGGCCGAGGCGGAGCGCGTGCTCGGCGCGGTCGACTTCGTCGCGAACAACGCGGGCGTCGGGGTGGGCGGCCCGTTCGAGAAGATCCCTCTCCAGGACTGGGAGTGGATCATGGGCATCAACCTGTGGGGCGTCATCTACGGCTGCCGCGCGTTTCTCCCCGGGATGCGCGAGCGCGGCCGCGGTCATCTGCTCAACGTGGCCTCCTCCGCGGGGCTCATCTCGGTGCCCGAGATGTCGCCGTACAACGTGACCAAGTCCGCCGTGGTCGCGCTCTCCGAGACGATCGCGGGCGAGCTCCGCGGCACGGGCGTCGGCATCACGGTCCTGTGCCCCACGTTCTTCCGCACCAACATCGCGCGCTCCGGCCGGTCCCACGCAGAGGGCACCGGCATGGTCGAGCGCATCGAGAAGCTCATGGGTCGCGCGTCGATCCAAGCCGACGGCGTCGCCAAATTCGCGCTCGACACGTCGGAGCGGGGCAAGCTCTACGCGCTCCCGCACGCCGACGGGCGCACCGCGTGGCGCGTCAAACGCACCTCGCCCGAGCTCTTTCAGAGCACCATCCTCCCCAACGTGTTTCAGCGGATCAAGAAGCGCGGCTGATCGAGCCCGCGACCGCTCGTCGTCTCAAGCGAGGGGGTCGGGCATGCCCGCGGCCTTCTCGAGCGCCCTCGTGCGCAGCCCGATCGCGATGAGGTCGCGCGTCAGCGCCGACAGCGTTTGAAGCGCGATGGTCGCGAGCTCCTCGGCGCGCGCGGATCGCTCCTCAGCGCGCGCGGATCGCTCCTCAGCGCG
>CAYTJL010000046.1:0-16509 GCA_964437785.1 uncultured Polyangiaceae bacterium | reverse complement strand
GCGCGCGCGGATCGCTCCTCAGCGCGCGCGGATCGCTCCTCGGCGCGCGCGGATCGCTCTTCTGCTTTCGAAGAACGAGCGGCGCAGTCTTTGACCTGCTCCGCGAGATCGATCAGCACGTTCTCGAGGGTGCGCGCGCCGACGGCGACGTCCGCAGCGTGCACAGAAGGCTTCTTTTTGGGGGAGGGCATGAGCGAAGGCTCACGCTAAGCGAGGGCCCGCGCGGCATCAAGCGCGCGCTGCTCGACGCGACAGGTCTCAGCCCTTCTTGGCGGAGACCGTGACCTCGATCGTGGCGTTGATCGAGGTGGCGAGGCGGATCGTGATGGTGTGCGTGCCGAGCGCCTTGATGGGCTCCATCGCGATGCGGCGGCGATCGACGCTGTAGCCCTGCGTCGCGAGCGCCTCTTCGATGTCGCGCGAGGTGACCGATCCGTAGAGGCGATCGCCCTCGCCCACGGGTCGCTCGATGGTGAGCTTGACCGACGCGAGCTTGCCCGCGAGGCTCTCCGCTTCGCCGCGGAGCTTGACGTTGCGCGCCTCGACCACCTTCTTCTCGTGCTCGATGCGCGCGACGTTCTCGGCCGTCGCGCTGATCGCGAGGCCGCGGGGGATGAGGTAATTGCGCGCGTAGCCGGGCCGCACGCGCACGAGCTCTCCGCTCTTGCCCAGGTTGTTCATGTCCTCGGTGAGGACGACGTTGATGTACGCAGCCACGTTCGCCTCCTCAGGACGTTACGGTGAACGGCAACAGCGCGATCTGACGAGCGCGCTTGATCGATTGCGTCACCTTGCGTTGGTGACGCGCGCAGTTGCCGCTGATGCGGCGCGGGACGACCTTGCCGCGCTCCGAGATGAAGTAACGGAGCGCCTGCGGGTCTTTGTAGTCGATGACGAGCGCCTTGTCGGCGCAGTAGCGGCACACGCGCTTGCGGCCCGTGCGGCGCCGGCCGGGGGCGTCGGCGTTGAGGTCGGGCGTGCGACCGAAGTCGCGATCGTCCATGTCCCCGTTCTTGGACATATCCATGTTGCGCTGGCTCATGGTCAGGTCTCCTCGTCCTCTTCGCCGCCCTCGCCTTCCAGGAACGGGTCCTCATCGACGCCCGCCGCAGGCTCCGCGCGATCGGCCCTGCGCTCGGGCTCGACGAGGCCGAGCTGACGCTCGCGCGACTCGTCGCGCTCGTCTTCGATCGGCGGGAGCTCCAAGCGCTCGAACTTGATGTCGTCGGTGGCGATCTCGAGGCCGTCCGCGACCACGTCGCTGCGCACGAGCACCGTCTGGGACTTGAGCACGCCGTCCGACAGGCGGAGGTTGCGCTCGATCTCGGAGACGGTGCGACCGTTGCCGAGGTACTTGAGGTACACGTAGACGCCGCGGCGGTGCTTGGCGATGTCGTACGCGAGGCGCCTGCGGCCCCACGTCTCGACCTTGGTGAGCCGACCGCTCTCGCGGCCCACGACCTCGGCGAGGCGGCTGCCCACGCGATCGGCCGAGTCCGCGTCGATGTCGGGCCTCAGGATGTAAATGGTCTCGTATTCGCGGGCGCGTCCGGGCGCCGTTGCGACTCTGCTCATGTGGTCTCCTCGTGGCCAAGGCCCCGGAGCGCACCCCGGAGCGAGGAATCCCCTCGAAGGCTCGAAGGGGGGCGAGCTATTACGGCGAATCCATGGTCCGCGCAAGACCCTTGCAGCAAAAGGAGGGTTCTTGCAGCGTAACGGGCCGATGCGCCTCTTCGATCTCCGATCGGACACGGTCACGCGCCCCACTCCGGCGATGCGCGAGGTGATGGCTCGTGCCGACGTGGGGGACGATGTTTACGGCGAAGATCCAACGGCCAACGCGCTGGAACGTCGTGTCGCTGCGTTGACAGGCAAAGACGCGGCGATCTTCGTGCCGAGCGGCACCATGGCGAACCAGGTCGCGCTCTTGTGCCTGACCCAGCGCGGGGACGAGGTCCTCACGGGCGAAGGCGCGCACGTGTCGACCGACGAGTCGGGCGCGGGCGCTGCGTGGTCCGGCGTGCAGTTCCGCGCGGTCGGACCAGGCGGGCTCTTCACCGCGAAGGAGCTCGCGGCCGTGATGCGCGCGCCCGACGGTCACTCGCCGAGGCAGGGCCTCGTCGCCGTCGAGAGCTCGCACAACCGCGCGGGCGGCCGCGTGTTCCCGCACGCCGAGGTCCTCGCGATCGCGCGCGTCGCCCGCGATCACAACCTCCCGCTTCACCTCGACGGCGCGCGCCTTTGGAACGCGGCGATCGCCGCGGGCCTCTCGATCGCGACGCTCGCCGAGCCCTTCGACACGGTCAACGTGTGCTTCTCCAAGGGGCTCGGCGCGCCCATCGGATCCGCGCTGTGCGGCTCGTCCGCGCTCATCGCGAGGGCGCGCGTCTACCGCAAGATGCTCGGCGGCGGGATGCGCCAAGCGGGCGTCATCGCGGCGGCGGCGCTCTACGCGATCGATCACCACATCGATCGCCTGCGCGACGATCACGCGGCGGCCTCCGCGATCGCGGCCGAGCTCGGGCGCGTGCCCGGCGCGGGCGAGCGCTTCACGCTCCTGCCCGTCGAGACCAACCAGATCAACGTCGACACGCCCGGGATCCCCGCCGATCGCCTCATCGAAGCGGCCAAGCGCCGATCGGTGCTCGCGGGCGCGATGGCGCCGCACCGCACGCGCGTGGTCACGCACCTCGACCTCGCGCGCGAGGACGTCCCCGTCGCCGCGCGCGCGCTCGCCGAGGCGCTCGCCGAGGTCGTGCGCGCGTGAAGCCCCTCGCGTCGATCGGCCTCTCGATGGGCCTCGCGATCGCGATCGCCGCGTGCGGGCCCGCGTGGGGTCCCGACTATCAACGTTCGCTCGCCTCGGGCCAGCGCCTCATGCACGCGGGCCGTTACGAGGACGCGGCGGCGAGCTTCGCGCTCGCGGCCGAGCAGGCGACGCGCGTCAAAGATCGCGACGAGGCTTTGTTCCTGCGGGCGCGCGCGTTTCAAAAGGCAGGCCGCTTCAACGACGCGCGCGCCGCGTACGAGCGCGTGATCGCCACCTCGCCCGACGGGCCGCGCGCGGGCCGCGCGATGTTCGACGTCGCCGACATGCTCGTCGAGAGCGGCTCGATCGACGAGGGCTACGCCGTGATGGAGAAGGCGACCAAGCGCTTTCCGCAGCACGGCGTGACGAGGCTCGCGCTCAAGAAGCTCTACGATCATCACCGCGACAAAGGCGGCGAAGCCGGCCTCGAAGCGTGGCTCAGCAGCGTCGCGCCCGCGTTCAAGGGCACCGATCAAGAAGAGGTGATCGCGTACGAGCGCGCCGCGACCGCGCGCAAGCTCGGCCGCACCAAGGAGGCGCACGACGCGCACCTCGCCAACGCCAAGCGCTGGGGCTATCCGTTCGGAGGCTTCACGACGAGCGCGCTCTGGGACGCGGCCGAGATCGACGAAGAAGAGGGCCGCTACGCCGAGGCGATCGAGCACCTGCGCGCGCTCCTCCAACCGCGCGAGAAGGCCGACACGACGGGCAGCTACGAGCGCCCGAAGTACGGCCCGGCGCAGCGCAAAATCGCCGAGATTTACAGGGATAAGCTCAAGGATAGGCCCGCCGCTCGGCGCGAGTTCAAGAAGCTCTACGAGAGCTTCCCCACCTCGCGCGAGCGCGACGATGGCCTCTATTGGGCCGCGCGCATGGCCAAAGAGGACGGCGATCAGCGCGAGGCGTGCGAGCTCAGCGCGCTGCTCGCGGAGAAGCTCACGGAGTCTCGTTATGCGGGGTGCGGCCGGGCTTTGTGCCCGACCGCCAAAGAGGGGAAGAAGCCCTGCGCGGACTACATCCTTCGGGATTTGGGGGCCTTGCCGAGGGACGAGGAGTGAAGCGCGCGCGCCCTCTCAGCCTTCGAGCTTCTTGACGAGCGCGTCGATGAGCGCCTCGATCGCAGCCATTTCGCCGTGCCGGAACGGCTCGCTGCGACCGATCTCGATCATGCCGATGAGGCCCTCGTGAACGCGTACGGGGAACATGACCGCGGCGTCTACGTTGCCGTCGAGCGCGACGAGGCGCGTGCGCACCGCGCGACCCGCGGGCCCCGGCATGGGCTCCGCGACCACGACCGCGCCTGTGCGCGCCGCGGCGAGCGCAGGATCATCCACGGGGATCGAGCAGCCGATCACGTTCGTGAGCTGCCCGTGCGCGCCGATCACGATCGTTCCTTGATCGTCGACCCGATGCGCGATCGCCGCGTCGGCCGACACGCGGATGGCCGCGGCGGAGAGCAGGAGCGAGAGCGCCTCGTCGCGATCCGACGCGCCGTCGGTCGCGTCCGCGGGGTGAAAATCGTCGGGCGTCGAAGGGCGACCCGCGCTCGCGACGTCGTCCGTGGGGACGAGGCTGATGCGCTCGAGCTCCTCTTCGCTGATGAACGAAGGCGACTCTTGCTGTGTGATGTCCTCGTCGTCGATCACGACGGCGAGCTCGGCGAGCGGGCGCCAAACCTTCCACCCTTCGTGCCGGACGAAGCTCGTGATCGGGACCTTGCCCGCGGAGAGGCCGCGCGCCAGAAGGTCCAAGTTGACAGGCCCGACAGCCTTATCGCCGTTCGTGACGTAAAAGCGATCTGCGTTGTGGCGAGCCACGTTGATGAGGTCGGCGAGGAGCTTGACGTGAACCATGTTGCCCCCTTCGGATTCCCTGCGAAGAAGCCCCGGATGAGCCTGGGGTTCGCGGAATGGTGTCCGTGGGGAGCTGACTCTAATCACGTAACACACTGTGTCAATCCAATGCTGGACATGAGATCAGACAAGATATGTCAGCTCCCGATGTCGTCGTTTCGCCATCATCCGCCGGAGTGATCTCACCCGGCACGGTGTATCTGGTCGGCGCCGGACCGGGCGATCCCGACCTCATCACCGTGCGCGGCGCGGAGCTTTTGTCGCTCGCGGACGTGATCTTTCACGACGAGCTCGTCCACCCCGCGCTCCTCTCGCGCGCGCGCGCCGGCGCCGAGGTTCGCTACGTGGGCAAGCGCGGAGGCGATCCCGCGAGCAAGAGCGCGGCGCAGGACGCGATCGACGAGGCGCTCGTCGTGGAGGCGAAGAAGGGGCGGCGCGTGGTGCGCCTCAAGGGAGGCGATCCCTTCTTGTTCGGCCGAGGATCCGAGGAGGCCGAGGCGCTCGCGCGCGCGGGTGTCCCGTTCGAGGTCGTGCCCGGCGTGCCTTCGCCGCTCGGCGCCACCGCGTACGCGGGCATCTCGATCACGCACCGCGATCTCGCGTCGAGCGTCACGTTCTTGAGCGGCACCACGCGCGCGGGCGCGCCCTTCGATTTTCGTGAGCTCGCGGGCCACCGAGGGACGCTCTGCGTGCTCATGGGCATGCGCCGCCTGCGCGCGATCACGGAGGCGCTCGTGCGCGACGCAGGGCGCGATCCGTCGACGCCTGCGGTCGTGATCGAGCGCGGGACGTGGGCCTCGCAGCGCGTGGTGGAGGGGTCGCTCGGCACGATCGCCGATCGCGCGATCGAGGCCGGGCTAGAGAGCCCCGCGATCGTGGTGGTCGGATCCGTGGTCGAGCTGCGCGGCGCGCTCCGCTGGTTCGACGCTCGCCCGCTCTTCGGCAAGCGCGTGCTCGTGACGAGGCCCGAAGGACAAGCCGCGTCCACCGCGGAGCTCGTGCGGAGGCGCGGCGGCGAGCCCATCACCATGCCTTCGATCGTCCTTGGTCCGCCCGCGGATCCCGGTCGCGTGACCGAGGCCGCGCGATCGCTCGGGAGCTACGATCTCGTCGCGTTCACGAGCGAGAACGGCGTCGCCGCGATCGTCCGCGAGCTCGACGCGCTCGGCCTCGACGCGCGCGCGTTCGGTCGCGCGAGGCTCGCCGCGATCGGCCCGGGCACCGCGGCGTCGCTCGCCGCGCGCGGGCTCCGCGCGGACATCGTTCCGGTCGAGCTTCGAGGCGAGGGGCTCGCGCGCGCGATCCTCGCGGATCCAACGCTCATCGCGGCGATCGCTGGGGGCTCGGCGCGCGTCTTGATCCCGCGCGCCAAGGTCGCGCGCGAGGTGTTGCCCGAGAGGCTCCGCGAAGCGGGCTGCCACGTCGACGTCGTCCCCGTCTACGAGACGCGCGCGGCGCCCGCGGCGCTGCGTGATGATCTCGTTTTACGCTTGGAAAAAAGGGGGATCGAGGTGGTGATGCTCACGTCGAGCAGCACGGCCGACAGCCTCGCGGACATGCTCGGCGCGCGGGCGGCCGAGCTGCTCCGCGACGTCGTCGTCGCGAGCATCGGCCCCATCACGACCGCGACCGCGCAAAGGCGCGGCCTCACCGTCGCGGTCACCGCCGCCGAGAGCACGGTGCCCGGCCTCGTCCGCGCGATCGAGGATCACCTCGCGAAGAAGAGCTAGCTGGCACGGTTCCGCGTGCGGAGCGAGGTGATCGGCACGGGAGACGCGGGCGGTCCAAGAGCGGTGCCCGTACTCGCAGATCGCGTTCTGATATCCTCGTGCGCGCGATGAACCACGGCGCTCCATACGGCCAATACCCGCCTCCTTATGGTCCGCCCTCGCAGGGCCACTACCAGCAGCCGGGCTTCCCGCCGAACGTCCCGCAGCCTCCGCCCGAGCCTCAAGCGAGCCGCTTCGGCGACAACGCGGGCGAGCACCTCGTGATGACGCGCGGCAGGTATTCGGCCTGGCCTTATGTGGTGATCGCGTTCCTCATGCAGATCGCGATCGTGGGCGGCGGCCCCGCGCTCGCGTTGGGCTTCACCGCCGACGCGATCGGGCTCGCCGACGAGGCCATCGCGGGCATCGCGATCGGCGTGCTGCTCGTCGTGGGCATCGCCGGCGCGATCTTCACGTTCCGCGACCGGTGGCGCTGCAACGAGGCGTTCTCAAGCAGGTTCTGCTCCGGCTTGATGAACCTCTCGCTCCTCTACGTGCCCATCATCGCGCTCGTGTACGCCAACGTCCGCGGCGCGCAGAAGCTCATGGGCAAGTGAAGATCACGACGCGAGCTCTTTGATCGCGCCGCGCCCTCGACCTCGGGCGCGACCGCCGAGCATCTCTTCGAGCGTCGTCATCGATCCTTCGTCCGCGCGATCGCCCTCGGCGCTCGCGGCTTCGGGTTGCTCCTCGTCGTCGACCTCGTACGTGGGCACGGTCGCGGCGCGCTCCCATCGCTCTTGGAGCTTGGCCTTGATGACGTCGAGGAGCGCCCGCGTCGACTCGCGATCGCGCGCCGAGAGCGCGACGGCGTCAACGTGGCCGCGGAGCAGGCGATGGACCTCGTCGGGCGCGACGAGGTCGATCTTGTTGAGCACCAAGACGCGCGGGATGTGGATGAGGTTGAGCTCGGTGAGGAGCGCCTCGGTCGTCGCGACGTGCTGATCGCGCGCGGGGTCGCTCGCGTCGACGACGTGGAGGATCAGGTCCGCGTCGGCGGCCTCTTCGAAGGTCGCGCGGAACGCGGCGAAGAGATCCTTCGGCAAATCGCGGATGAAGCCGACGGTGTCGGTGATGACCACCTCGCGCTCCTCGGGGAAGCGGAGGCGCCGCGATCGCGTGTCGAGCGTCGCGAAGAGCTTGTCCTCGGCGAGCACGTCGGAGCCGGTGAGCGTGTTGAGCAACGTGCTCTTGCCTGCGTTCGTGTAGCCGACGATCGACACCACGGGCACCTCTTGGCGCGCGCGCCGCCTCCTCCGTTGCTCGCGCTGCTTCGAGAGCTTCTTGAGCTGGGCCTCCAAGAACGAGACGCGCTCCTTCGCGCGCCGGCGGCCGATCTCGAGCTTGGTCTCGCCGGGGCCTCGCCCGCCGATGCCGCCGGTGAGCCGCGACAGCGAGTCGTCCTTCTGCGCGAGGCGAGGGAGCGCGTACTTGAGCTGCGCGAGCTCGACCTGGAGCTTGCCGTCCGAGCTCTCGGCGCGCTGCGCGAAGATGTCGAGGATGAGCTGCGTGCGATCGATGACCTTGAGATCCGTGTGCTTGGCGATCGCCGCGGCCTGCGAGGGCGTGAGGTTGCGATCGAAGATCATCGTCTCGACGTCGAGCTCGGACGCGCGCAGGACGATCTCGTCGAGCTTGCCCTTGCCCATCACGAACTTGGGATCGAGCTTGTCGCGGAGCTGAAGGACGGTGTCGGCGACCTCGACGCCAGCGGTGCGCGCGAGCTCGGCGAGCTCGCGGAGGCTCTCCTCGGCGCCGTCGATCGCGCTTGCTTTTCCCTTCTCGGCGATGTGCACCAAGATCGCGCGGCCGTCTTTGCCACCGACCGCGCGCGCGCGCGATCGCTTCGCGAACTCGTCTTCGAGCGCTTGGATCAGCTCGCCGAAGTGCACGTCCACGCGGCCGATCGGCACGGGGCCCACCGTGCGGTACGGCAAGAGGCCCGTCGCGCGCGAGGCGCTCTCTTGGAGCGAGCTCGGGGGCGGCACGGTCGCCGGCCTCTCTTCGCTCACGGGGATGTTGTGCGCGTAGCAGATCGAGCGCGCGTCGCCCTCGGGGCCGAGCTGGATCGCCGCGACCAAGTCGAGCCGGAGCCGGACGAGATCGACGAGATCGTCGCGCGTGAGCGGCTCGCCGTAGAGGTGCGTGTGCACGAGGCGCAGGCCGCGGAAGCGCCCGTGCGCGGCGCGCAGGCGGCCGATGTCGGGCAGCATCAGCTTGGTCGCGTCGCCGACGATCACGTAGTCGACCTCGCCCGATCGATGAACGAGCGCGCCCACTTGTCGGCCCGTCTCGTGCGACGCTTCAGCGAGCGACTTGACGAGCTCGTTCGTCGCGATGTGCTCGACGTCGACCTTGCGGCGGTAAATCCGTTCGAGGAGCTTGGTCGCTTGGGGGCTCAGCCCCGTGGTGTTTCCGTAGATCGTGGGCATTCGTCGTCCGAGCGTCCGAGCCTACACGCTCAGGGCTCGCTTGGGGGATTGGGGAGGTCCCCTGTGACGTGAGGGAGGCTCAGACGCGAACGGGCTTCATGTCGCCGGTCGTGCTCGACGCGAGGCCGAATTCGCGCGCGATCGCCTGAACGCACGCGAGCGGCCGGCCGCGGTTGACGCGCACGTACGGGACGCTCGCGGCGTTGGCGGCCTTCGCGAGCGAGCCGTCGATGCTGTGGAGCTGGAAGCCCGTGGCGCTGAGGACGATGTCGTAGCTGCCGTTCGCGATGCGCTCGCACTGCGCCTGCACGCGCCGGACGCTGCCGTCGCACACGCTCACGCTCATCCCGAGCAGCTCTTCGAGCTTCTGTTGAAGCTCCGAGTCGTCGCGGTTCGAGACGAGGAGCGCTCGCTTGCCCTCGGTGTGCGCGCGCACCGTGGAGGCGAGCTGTGAGAGGAGCTGCGACGCGCCGCTCTCTTCTTTGTCGTCGCCCTCGGGCTTGACCTTCACCTTGAGGGTCTTGCGGACGCGGTTCGCTTCTTCTTGGCTCGTCGCTTGGACGCGCCGCGAGAGCTCGCGGAGCCGCCTTCGGATGCGGCGATCTTCGTGGTCGGCGGCGGCGTCGGCGATCGCCGCGACCTCGTCTTTGAGCGGCTGCAAGAGGCCCGCGAGGTCCGGCGTGTTGAACACGTCGATCGCCTTGACGAGCCACGTGAAGAGCGTGTCCCGGCTCTTTTGATCTTCGGGCAGCGACGCGACGAGCTCGGCGATGGTGGCCGCCGACGCTGAAGGCTCAGCCGCCTCGCCGAGGAGCGCGGACCACGTGGTCGGGGGCTTGTGCTTCGCGTCGAGCGCGTCGCGGACCCGCCCGCCTTGCGCGCCGAGGGCGGACATCGCGCGCCGGAGCTTGCCGACCGTCGTCCCCCAGAGCACGTGATCGCGCACGAGCCCTCGAATCCAGCGGAGCTTGCGCGCCACGGTGAGGAGCGATTCGATGTCGGTCTCGGCGAGCTCCGGCGTCGCGTCGGTGGTCCCGAGCTTGGCGTTGATCTCGGCGGTGGCGGACTCCAAGACAACGTCGGGATCCGGGGGCGGAGGCGTGCGCGCGACCGCGTCGGCCCACCCCTCCGGGTCGAGCCCCTCTTCCATGGACTTGGCGAGGAACTCTTCATAAAGACGCCGGGCTCGCTCGGCCGCGATTTGCCAGGTGTGCGGCGTCGACATGTCAGGTGCGCGGAGCTCTTGCACGTCCGAGGGGTGCGCAGAGAGCTGAAGCGCGCGGACCGACCCTGGCCAGAAGGTTTTGCCAAGATCGGTGAGGCGGCGTGCGACCTTCGCTACCTTGTACTCCACGTCGCGCGCCTCGGGCATGGACTCCTCGTAGCTCCTGGCGCGGCAGATCCAGAGGAGCATTCCCAGGCGTTGGCGGTCGGCCGATAGACGCGCGAAGCGCGGGAGCTCGTCGTCGATTTCGGCGAGGATGCGGTCCAGCGCGAGGAGCGCGGCCGCTGCCTTGGTGCGCGGCGTTTCGAGCGCGTTGACCTCGACGACGCGGCGGTATTCCCGTACGTGCTCCTGCGGAGCGTCCGTCGTCGGCGCGGCTGCGGCGATCTTTTCGACGGGTTCAGCCGTCGCTGAGATCGAAGCCTCTTCCTCTTTCTTGATGGGCTCGGGCTTGGGCGGCTCCACGACCGGAGGAACCCTCTTGGGCCCCTCTTTGGCGCTGATTCGAGTCCGTGGAGTTTCCACGGTGCTCTCGGGTCCGCTCGCCGCGTGCGAGGAGGCGACCGCGAAGCTCGCCGGGGAAGGTAGCGTTTGTTTGAGGGCTGCCTCCTCCGACGGCCTGGTCATCGACTGGGCCGGTTGCGCATCGACCTCGCCGAGCCGGTGGCGCAGCATCTCCTGCGAGAGCCGCGAGGGAAACATCTTCTCGCGCACGTCTTCCAGGGCTTCTCCCGCCGTGGCCCCGGTCCCCGTCCAGCGCTCGGAGGCGCTCGACACCAGGCACTCGAACCAGCCGTTTTCCCGGAAGACGACCCGGTACTCTGCCTGTATCAACAGGTCTTGGAAAGTCACCAAGGTAGGCGTTGACTGCATGGCGATCTCCTGCGCACCGTTCATGGTTACCTTTTCGGCTGTACGAGAGGTGGACTTGAGCATTATCCGTCCTTGCTGGTATTTCCTACTATTTCAAGCTTATCAGCATTTCAACAAAGACGGATCTGCTCGGGGTAAAAAAAGAGGATATTTCCTTAAAGGTACTACTCTTTTTTAGAGAGCACATGGCAGATCCTTTCTCGTCAGGTGGCGGCGCTCAGCTTGGCCGCGTCGTTGTGCCGGATGCTCTCGATCGTGATGACGGCTCCCGGGGGGTGCTTCACATCTGCGTGCTCGCACACTGGCTTTCGGCGGGAGCAACCCTGCGCTTGAGGTGCCCGGCACGAATCTCCTGCGCGCGGTGCGAGGGAGGCGGCTGCGATCGTTGCGGGCGGAGCGGCGCGCTTCGAGCCCCACCGTCACCCGACGAGAGGACGGTTGACGTTTCCCTCTCGCCGCAGGATCCCGTTCGTGCGGTTGCGCTGCGTGTGGCAGCTCCATTTGGACCGAATCACTCGATGCACCAACTGATCGTGCGCGTAACCGTCGCGAACGAGCCCTCACCCCATGTGATTTGGGTGAGCGAGCATGGAAGCCGCGCTCACGACCGAGCACGGCCCACGCGAATGTGGATCTTTCTCGTGGGTATGATAGCGCTCGCGATGCTGGTGGGGGCAATTTTGCTCCGCCGCTGAGGATCCTCTCTAAGGGGAACTGATCGGGGAGCACTAGCAAGCCTCAAGAGGATCCTCGCCTCGGCTCAGCGCGGCAAGGATAGGTGGAACTGCGTCCGCGATCTCGCTCGCCAAGAGCCCGCGATCACTCCCTGTGCGAGCGAGCCACACGTCCCCCGCGAGCGCGTGCACGAGCACGCCCGCGCACGCCGCCTGATCGGCAGGGTTGCTGCACGCAAATGCCGCGATCATGCCCGTGAGCACGTCCCCCGAGCCGGCGGTCGCGAGCGCCGGGTTTCCCGCCATGCAGATGAACATACGCCCATCCGGCGTGGCGATGATCGTACGCGCGCCCTTGAGCACCACCGTCGCGCGCGTCCTCGCGACGGCCTCGCGCACAGCGCCGAAACGATCTTGCTCAATGGCCTTCGCGCTCCTGCCGAGGAGCCTGCCAAGCTCGCCGGGGTGAGGCGTAAGGACACACTGGCCACGCGCTTTGGCGAGATCCTCGGGCCTGCCGACGAAATGGGTGATCGCGTCGGCGTCGACGACCTTGAGGCCGTCCCATCCGAGCACGACGTGGTCGACCGCGAGCCTCGCTTTTTCGTCGAGCCCGAGGCCCGGGCCGATCGCGACCGCGCTCCGCTTGGCGAGCGCTTCGTCGAGCGAGCCCGCGATCCGCTCGGGATCGATGCGAGCGGTCATCAGCTCGACGACGCGCGACTCGATCGCGGACGCGGCGTCGGGCCAAGTGCACACCGTGGCGAGGCCGGCGCCCGCGCGCATCGCCGCACGACCCGTGAGCAACGCGGCGCCGAGCTTGCCGGCTGAGCCCGCGACGACGAGCACGTCTCCTGCGCGATGCTTGTGCAAGCTTCGTTCGCGCGGCGAGAGGTACCTGCCGATGTGCTCGCGCCGAATAACCTCGGCGACGTGCCCAACCATCGCCAGGATTGGCCGGTCGGGCACGCCGAGATCGACGACGTGGATGTTGCCGGCGAGGCGCGCTCCCTCGGGCGTGAGCAGGCCGATCTTGAGATGGCCGAACGTCACGGTCTCGTCGGCTTGCACCGCGATCCCAAGAGGAGCGCCGCTGTCCGCGTCGAGCCCAGAGGGGACGTCGAGCGCGACCCGCAGGCCGGCGCTGTCGTTGATGGCCGCGATCACGGCCGCGAGGTGTCCGCGCACCGGCCTGTCGAGGCCTGTTCCGAACAGCGCGTCGACGACCACGTCGGAGCGGCTCAACGCGTGGATCAACGGGGTGAGCGCGGCGCCTTGGGGGAGCTCGGAGAACGAGCCGCCTAAATCGATGTACGCGTCGTGGTTGATGCGGCTCTCGCCCATGACCTTCTCGCTCGACCCGGCGAGGAAGACCTCGACCTCGGCGCCGCGCGCGAGGAGATGCCGCGCGACCACGAAGCCGTCGCCGCCGTTGTTCCCTGCGCCGCACACCACCACCACGCGGGCGTCGAGCGGGTACGACGCTGGTTGTCCGGGCGCCTTGACGTGGCGAACAGGGAACGTCCCGACGCGCGCGAGCTGGGCCGCCGCGTCCGCGCCTCGCCGTTCGGTGCTCCCAGCCGCGGCTCGTCCGCTCTCGATCAGCGCCGAGATCACGTCCGCCGCTCCGCGACCGGCGTTCTCCATCAGCACGATGCCCGGCACGTGACACGCCTCGATCGCATGTTTGTCGAAGGCGCGCATCTGGGCGCGGGAGAGGACCGGGATCATGACGCGCGCCGCTCGGAGATGCCTCGATCGATGGCCGCGCGAAGATCGCGCACCGCTCGGTCGAGGCCGAAGAGCACGGCCCACGCGATGACCGAGTGGCCGATGTTGACCTCACGCACCTCGGGGATCTTCACCACGGGGCCGACGTTGTGCGGCGTGAGGCCATGGCCCGCCGCGACCTCCAAGCCAAGCTCGCCGGCGCGCTTCGCGGCGTCGCGGAGCCTCGCGAGCTCGGTCGCCGCCTTCTCGGGAGGGATGCCGGGACCCTCAACGTGGCAATATTCGCCGGTGTGCAGCTCGATCTGCGCCGCGCCGAGCTCGTGCGACATCGCGACCGACGCGGGGTCGGGGTTGATGAACAAGCTCAGCTTGATGCCGGCGCGCTTGGCCATCTGCGCGGCGGCTTGGATCGCCGCGGCGGTGTCAGGCCCGACGACGTCGAGGCCGCCCTCCGTCGTGCGCTCGGCGCGGCGCTCGGGCACGAGCGTGATCACGTCGGGCCGGACGCGCTCGGCGATCGCGATCATCTCGTCGGTGGCCGCCATCTCCAGGTTGAGCCGCGTGTTGATCGAAGCGCGGAGCCGAGCGACGTCGTCGTCGCGGATGTGGCGCCGATCCTCGCGCAGGTGCGCGGTGATGCCGTCCGCACCCGCGGCCTCGCAGAGCTGCGCCGCGAGGACCGGGTCCGGGTAGCGCGTGCCGCGCGCGTTGCGCACGGTCGCGACGTGGTCGACGTTGATGTGAAGGCGGACCGACATGCCGGCGACTTTACACAAAACCGCGCCCACGGGCCTACACCGCGCTCGACGAGGGCTCGGCGTCGAGGCTCGGCGGCAAGGGGAAACGGCGCTCCTCGCAGCCGTACGCCTTGGGGGTGAGTTGGATGACGGTGTGGAGCGGCACGGGCAGCTTGGGGCAGACCTCGGGCGGGCGATCCATGAAGTACGCGTAGAGCGCGCGGAGCACCGCTTGGTGCGCGATGACCAAGATGGGCGAGCGCTGCCGCTCCAGATCGATGATGAGCGGGTGCAGCCTCTGGATCACGTCCTCGTAAGACTCCCCGCGCGGATAGCGATAGCGCAGCTTGTCGAGCGCGCGTGCGCGGAACACCTCGGGCATCTGCTCGCGGATTTGGTCGTACGTCATTCCATCGCAGACGCCGGCGTCGATCTCGTCGAGCGCGCGGAGCACGGTGGGCCTGTCCGTGAGCGGCTGCGCGGTCTGGATGGTGCGGCGGAGCGAGCTCGTCCACACCGCGAGCTCGCCGCGCTCCGCTCCATGAAACGCAGCGACCCGATCGCGCACGAAGGCCGCGAGGCTCCGCGCGTACTCCTCTCCGCGCGGCGACAAGTCCGCGTCGCCGCCGATGATCCCGAGCACGTTGAAGGCGCTCTCGCCGTGGCGCGAGACCCAGATCGGCCTCGGCGTGATGTGCAAGTTGATGAGGAGCGGAACGAGCCTCCCCGCGAGGTAGCCCTGCATCCGGCGCAAGGTCACCTTCTCGCCGACGTCGATGATCTTGATGTAGCTGCCGTCGATGTCGCTGAGCGGCTCGTACGCCTTCTCGTAGTTGGCGATGCGCCGGCGAAAGTCGAGCACCGCCTCGTCGGGGTTGACGCCGACGTAGTCGGGCGACGAGAGCTTGGTCTCGCGCACGTTGACGTCGATGATGCTGGGGTCGTTGCACATCGACTCGATGAAGACGAGCGGGATGCCGGCCTCGCGGAGCCTTCGCTCGACGATCTCGCGCCGCGCGCGCGTGGTGTTGGTCGCGTCGTAGATGGCGACCTCGCCGCCGCCGCGCTTGAGCCACTCGATGAGATCGTCGAGCGCGTGCATGGCGAGGTCGTGCAGCACGCGCCGGCCTTCGGCGTTGTCGGGGTCGAAGAACTCGCTGGGTTTGTGGCTCCCGACGTGCTCGCGCCGATAGCTGCCGACGTTGAAGACGCGCGTGGGGTGGCCGAGCCACGAGAGGTACCGCGCGACCTTGCGCGCGATGTACGACTTGCCGCGCGCAGGCAGGCCCACCATCGCGAGGGCCACGGGGGATCGGTCGCGGCGCTGCGTGCTCATGAGCCCTTTTATCGTAGCCAGCGAGAGGCGTCGAAGCGGTAGCTCAGGTTGAGGCGCGCGCCGATCATCGTGGTGGTGCCAGGCCCCGGGAGGCACTCGCCGAGGACGCCGTCGCCGAGCCTGAGGTTGTCGGCGGTGACGTCGAGGCCGAGCCACACCCCGCCGCCGATCGCGACCGCGCCGCCGACGCCCGCGCGCAGCCCGAAGCCAAAGCCCGGGCCGCCCGAGCAGCTCCCGAAGAAGGGATCGACGTTGGATCGAACCACGACCGAGCCGGAGACCTGATGGAAGAGCAGGCCGGGGCCGACGAAGAGCGAGATGGTCGCGCGCTCGGTGCTCAGCAAAAAGAGCCGGACCGAGGCCCAGAGCCCTTCGAGCGAGCGCGTCAGGTCCACGTCGCTGAGCTTCCCTTCGCTCTTTTCGGCGCCGAGCCCCATGTGCTCGTAGGTGAGGCCCACGGCGAACCTGCGCGACGGGGCGACCTCGATGCCGGCGCCCACGATTTCGCCTGCCCTCGCGACGATGGGGAAGTTGGCGGAGCCGCCCACCCTGCCCGCGGCGCCGATCCGCACGCCTACGTCGACGTTGATGGGGTCCGACTTGATGATCTCGGCCGGGACCTGCGCGCGCGCTTCACAGGCGATCGCAAGGGAGGCAAGCGCGATCCCCAGCGTCCACGGGGTTCGAAAGAACATGCCCCCCCTTAGCTGCTCCTTCGGGCGCTGCACAAGACACGCTTGACCTCATCGCCGCCGTTTGCGATGTTGCGCGGCGGAGAGGTGACCGAGTGGCCGAAGGTGCCTGATTCGAAATCAGGTGTACCTGCAAGGGTACCGCGGGTTCGAATCCCGCTCTCTCCGCCGGAAAATCTGTTTCTTAAAAGCTTTGATCGATGTTGTTGGAGAGGTGACCGAGTGGTCGAAGGTGCACGACTGGAAATCGTGTGTACGGCAACGTACCGCGGGTTCGAATCCCGCCCTCTCCGCTGAGCACCAAAAAGGGGACTGATTCCGAAGGAGATGCCTGCCGGCAGCCCTTCGCACAGACCCCGCTCCGGCGGAGATGCCTGC